>PUMX01000240.1 GCA_003552485.1 Candidatus Hydrogenedentota bacterium | reverse complement strand
CGCGGGCTGGACGTGAATCTAGTCGCGTTGCGTCAGGCCGAACATGGTTACCTGTCGAGCATCTACGCCTTCGAGGAAGCATTGCTCGGGCTGGTCGCGGAGGTCGAGCGGGCGTATTGGAACCTCGTACTGGCGCAGGAAGTGCTCGCTATCCGCGAGTTTGCTGTCGAGCTGGCGGAAGAACAGGTGCAGCGGACCAAAGATCTTTTCGAGGTCGGCCGAACCGTGGAAGCAGCCGTTTTGTCGGCACAGGCCGAGAAAGCCACGCGTGAGGCTGAGCTATTGGAAGCACAAGCGGATTTGCGCAACCAGACGATCATGCTACTGCAATTGCTCAATCCAGAGGACAACCCTGACTGGTCGCTCTCGCTGGACCCGCAAGACCGGCCCGTCGTCGAGCAAGTGACGCCGGATACCGAAGAGAGCATTCAACTCGCCTATGCGCACCGTCCCGAGTTACGACAAGCTGAAATCGACCAAAGCCAACGGGAGCTTGCGGTAACCGCAGCCAGAAACGCTCTGCTGCCGGAACTTGATCTCTCCGCAAGGTATGGGCTTACCAGCTTGGGCGAGTCTTTCAGCGGCGGAACCCGGGATCTTAACACCCCGGATTATTATAACTACGAAATCGGGCTAGATTTCAGCATGCCGCTGTTCAACCGCGCCGAGCGGGCCCGGCATCAGCGCGCGAGGCTAGCGGCGCGCCAGGCGGACCGGACCTTAGCTGATCGCGAACAACGTGCGGAGACCGCCGTGCACCAGGCCTTGAATACCGTACAAAGCCGGTGGGAACGCATCGCCGCTACGGAATTGGCGGTGGAAAGCCGCGAAGAAGAATTGCGCGTGGAAGAAGACCGATACATGGTGGGACTGGTCACCCATCTGGATGTTCTCCAGGTGCAGCGGTTCCTCATTCAAGCGCAGGTAGAGGCCATTACGGCCAAAGTCACCTACATACAGGCTCTTACAAATCTCTATGAACAAGAAGGCACGTTACTTGCCCGGCGCGGCGTTTCGGTGGACGAAGCCGCGACGCAACACCACTAGTCCCATGCATAAGACGTATACAATAGGTGGTCGAACCATGAAACCTTGGATGCTTTCCCTCGCAGTAGTTGTAACCTACATGCTCGCCGGGTGCGGCGGCAATGGCGCCGAACAAGATGAGAACGGCGACAACGCCGGCTTTGGCGTCCGCAACGTGCAGGTCAGAGAAGTAATCACACAAGATGTCTCCCGAACATTCCAAGCGACAGGCTCCCTCATGCCGCGCGAACAGGCAAACGTCCGGGCGCTCGTTGGGGGGCCGATCGAGGCCATCCACGTCGATATCGGCGATCGGGTCGAGAAAGACGATGTGTTGTTCCGCACCCGGCAGGCCGACGCGCGGCACGCGGTGCGCCAAGCAGAGTCCAGGCTGAAGACGGCCCGCGCTCAGTTAGCGGACTTGCGCGCGTGGCGGCGTTCGGAAGAGGTCCGAGCCGCGCAGTCACGGGTTGAGAGCGCGCGCGCGGAGTATAACCGAATGGCCGAAGAACGCGATCGAATGCGCGTGCTTCACGAGCGCGGAAGCGTGTCGGATTCGGAATGGGATCAAGCCCGCACCGCCGCCGAAGCCGCCAAGGCCAACCTCGAGATGGCCGAATCGGAACTCGAGGTTGCAACGACGGGGCCCACCGCCGAACAGATCTCCGTCGCCGAGAGCCAGGTTGAAGAGGCGCAAAGCGCCCTCGACAACGCGCGGCAAAGCCTTGAGGACACGGAAGTGCGCGCCCCGTTTGACGGGGTGGTCACTGGACGTTTCCTCAAGACGGGAGACATGGCCGGTCCCGAGGCGCCCGTACTCGAACTGTCCACCATCGAATTGCTGGAAGCCGAGATGCAAGCGCCCGAGCGTTATGGCGCCGTGCTTGAAACGGGTTATGACGTCGAGTTAGCTATCGACGCGTTGGGCATTGAACGCACGGCCGTCGTCAGCCATGTCAATCCCTCTATCGACCGGCGCACGCGCACATTCCTTGTCAAGGTGCAGGTCGACAACGAGGATGCCGCCATCAAAGCTGGCGCCTTCGCCGTAGGCACATTCCAGTTGCCCGCCTACGAGGAGGTCCCTGCAGTACCCCATGAAGCTCTACAGGAAGAAGAGGGACGCTTCTACGTATGGGTGGCCGAGAATGGCGAAGCCCGGCGGAGCTATGTTGACATCGGCGAAGAGAACGAGGACTATGTCCACATCGTGAGCGGCGTCTCCCCCGGCGAGGAAGTCGTCGTTGACGGATACGGCGCCCTCACCGAGGGTGATGTCCTCGACATCACCCGTTCATGAGTGGCGAATCACCAGCAACCGAAGCAGCTTTGAGCTAGGCGCGCTCGAAGTCGGCCGGAGTCCGGATACTTGACTGCCGGTTTACCAAATCCAGATGGTTTTGGTAAACCCTCATCGGGATGTGGTGCTTTTCCGTCTCCCGCCGCGGATGCGCCACGCGTTTTAGAAGCAGCTCGGCCGCTTGCTGACCGATTCGATATCCATCCTGCTCAGCAACAACACAGGGATAATCAACAACGCGGTTGCTCAGATAGTCGTCGACCGTGGCCACCTCCAGATCCTGAGGTATCCGGTAGTCATAGCGCTCACGCAGGTCATCGACCACACGCGTCATCGTCAAATCGTGAGAGAAGCAGCAAGCTGTCGGCCGGGGTTCGCCCCGAGCGATCATCTCGGACAGTTGTTGCAGGTTTTCCCAGTCGCCGCGCACTACACCGATCCTGGACTGCCTGAAGCTGATTCCCGCTTCTTCCAACCCTTGCCGAAAGCCGTCCAGTCGATCGGCTTCTGCAGTGGCGGTAAGCGAAGAGGTAATATACGCAATATCCCTGTGGCCACGCTCAATGAGATGCTTGGTCAGACGACGCACGCCGTGGCGGTTGTCTGAGACTATGAAATCCATGTCGACTTCGTGGAGATACCGGTCCACGAGCACGCACGGAAAGCCGGCGTTGCTGAAGCGGGCCAACAGCACGAACTCCTCCGGGCTCCGGCATTGTGGCCAAAACGCCAAACCACTGGCGCCGCTGCGCTCAATGTCCATGAGAAAGCGAAGCTCGGTTTCCCGATTGAAATCGAGGTAATATGTCATCGTGTGATAACGGCGTTGAGCCGCCGCATCAATGAACCCCTCGATCATTTGGCTGGTATAGTTTCCACGAATGTGCGGACAGGCAATGGCAACCATAGGCCATTCCCATTTTGCGTTCTCGTTCTGCCGCATACTGGCCGGCGCAACAAAGGAACCTCGCCCGGGGCTTCGAAGCAGATACCCCTTTTGTTCGAGGTCTCTCAACGCCTGACGCGTCTGGCCCCGGCTTACGCCAAGCTCCTCGGCAAGCGCGAGTTCCGACGGAACCCGATCCCCTTCTTGGAGTTTTCCTGACTCAATCTGTCCCTT
>PUMX01000289.1 GCA_003552485.1 Candidatus Hydrogenedentota bacterium | reverse complement strand
GTTACGAGGCCGACCCCGAAGATGCGGACGCCTTAGTCACGGTGGCGAGGGCGTTGGCGCGTCAAGGAGACATTGACGCCGCTGAGCAATTGCTGAAGGAGTTTGTAGAAGAACACGGCGACAACGCAGAGCCATGGATTACCCTAGGACGCTTCTATCTCGCCTTGCCTGACCGCCAACGCTGGCAACAGGCTTCCACAGCCCTCACGCGCGCGCTCATTCTGGAACCGGACAATCTCCCGGCCATTACAGAGATGATTCAGGTTCAGACCCGGCTAGGCAACCAAGCCGAGGCGGCTGCCTTGTGCGATCGGTATCTCGAACACAGGCCCGACGCCCCTCATGTGCTCTACCGGAAAGCGTCGCTGCTGGCGGTGCGTGACCCCCAATCCAGCGAGGCGTTTGAAGCGGTCGAGCGGGCGCTCGCCCTCCGCGACGATCCCGAATACCGGGCGTTGCGAGGCTACTTGTATTTGAATCAAGGTGAATACGAAGCCGCTTCACAAGACCTTACACAAGCCGCGGACGCGCTGCAGAACACCACCGCCCAACTTGATACGGCGCTGGCCGAAGCGTATCTGGGAATGGGCGACAGAGAGACAGCCCGCCGTTATCATGACGCGGCGCGTTCCAAATCCGAGGCGGGCCAACCCGTGGATCAAGCCCGCCTGGAAAGCATATATGAACGGCTCAACCAGCAGGATGGATAGTTTATGACTGAAGACTCCACATCCGCTCAACGGCATGAGCGAGCTCTTACACGCCCCGGGGATGTAAAGCATATCCTTTTCCCGGCCATTATTGCGGGGCTGCTCATCATCTTGTATTGGACCGATTTCCGCCGCATGCACGGAGGCTGGACAGCCACGGAATCCTACTATACGCACGGCTTTCTGGTGCCGTTCATCAGCGCGTTTTTTGTATGGCGCCAACGCAATGCTTTCCTTGCCGCGCCCCTCAGACCGTATGCGGGAGGATATATTCTACTCGCACTAGGAGTGGGCGTCATGTTGGTGGGCAATTTTCTGCATTTCGCCGTGATAAGCCAGCTGTCGTTGCTGCCGGTGCTCTTTGGCGTTTCCCTAACGCTTTTTGGTTATCAACGCACCCGCGCAATGTGGTTTCCGCTGGCCTTTCTGATCTTCATGATCCCGATGCCCGGATCGGTCACGCAGAGTTTCGCGCTTCACCTGAAGCTGCTGGCCACCGAATACGCCGTCATTCTTGCCAACTGGGTCACGCTGCCTATGGTGCGGGAAGGGTCCTTCATCTATTTTGGCGATGATCAATTGTTGGTGGGCGAAGTATGTGGCGGGCTGCGTTCGCTTATTGCGCTGCTCGCTTTCGGCGCGGTCATGGCTTACATCAGCAAGACCCGGCCATGGGCCCAATGGTTTCTATTGGCTATGTCCGGTCCCATAGCCATAGTTTCCAACGTTTTCCGAATCTTCCTTCTCTGTGTCGTCGGGTATTTCTGGGGAAGCGAAGTGGCCGCCGGACGCTTCCACGACATCTCAGGCATTATGATTTTCGTGGTCGCCTTCGCCTTGTTTTTCGGACTTGAAACGCAACTGCGCCGCATTGCGCCGGCTGACGACGAAGAGGACAACAAGGAGCAGTCCCCATGAAGCATTACGTTACCGTGCTGACCATCCTCGCCCTCGCGGCGGGGGGTAACATGGCGATTCGTATGAGTCAAGCGGCCGCGGTCGAGCAGAGTCGAACCGAATATGTGCTGACCGTGCCCGAGTACATTGGCGATTTTCAACAGCAAGGCGCTGACGCCGAAGTTAGTGAACGCGTCCAACGGGTATTAGAGACCAGCAACATTCTCATCCGCAACTACACGGATCGGAGAGGTTGGCCGGTCCAACTCACCATCGTACACGCCGGCGCCACGCGACGGAGCCTGCATTTCCCCGAAGTATGCATCGTTGGCGCGGGTTGGGAGATACGGGAACAGACTGTTCATCCGGTGGGCATCACGTTCAACGCGCGCCGGTTGGTCCTTGTGCGAGGCGATGAGCAAGAGGCCGTGCTCTATTGGTTCAAAACAGGGGACAACCTCACTGGCAACTTCTTCCTCAATAGCCTCAACTGGACGGTCAACCAGTTCACGGCGGGCTCGTCTACCTCGGCGATGATTCGGGTATCAACGAAGATTCCCCCTGGCCGCGAGCAGGCCGCCTTCAGCGTGCTCGACGATTTCGCCCGGCAGGCAACGCCGGTTTTGATGGAGACCGTTCCCTAATACCACCAGCAAATGAATACTGTCATAACCCCAAGCCGGTATCCCGGCCCGATGCTTCAAATAATTGATGGGATTCAAGAAGATGCAGGCTCTACTGACAAAGCGGCGCTCAATTCAACACGGCGCAACAACATTTGAGGGAGGTGGCGCAATGAATTCCCGGCTCATGTTCTCCCGAACCACGCGCGTTCGGCTATTGGCCGGCATTCTGGCCTGTACGCTCCTTGTCACGCTTGCGGGCTGTGGCGGACGTCAAAGCGAACAACGGCGCCAACGAGCTGACACACTGCTGCGCATAGGTCAGGTCAGCCAGGCGCTTGAAGAATACGAACGGGCCATTGCCGCCAATCCGGACAACGCGGCGGCGTTTCTGGGCCAAGGCCGGGCCCAATCCATCCGCAACGACCACGAAGAGGCCTTAGCCTCGTTTCGGCGCGCCATTGAGCTGACGCCGGACTATGAAGAGGCCTACGTGGAGGCAGTACAGCTGATGGTGCGGCAGGGCCGAGGCCACGATGCCGCCGAGCTCGCTGCCCAGTTTGCCGAAATCGCGCCTGTGGAAGGCGGTATTCTGCACGGCCGCACACTTATGAGCGTCGGCGCTCGTGAGCAAGCTCTGTCTGTCTTTGCCGAGCTTCGCTCGGAGTTTCCCGAAGAAGTCCCGGTCCACATTAACAGCGCCATGACGTATTTGCAGGCGAATCGGACGACCGACGCCGAGGAGGTCTTGCAACACGTCCTGGCTGAGCTTGACGACCGATCGCTGCCCGCGCGCATGGCGCTAATCGACGTCTATCGAGCGCAGGATAAGCTGCCCGAAGCCATCGAAGAGTTTCGCACGCTTGTCAGTCATGCGGAAGACGCCTACGACGCCGATCCCGATGATAGGCAAGCCCGAGAACACCTCATGAACATGGAGCTTACGCTGGCCCGCAGCCTGCTGGAAGCGGGTCAGTACGAAGAAGCCGAGGAGATCGCCACTCCCATCCTGCACGACCACCCAGAGTCGGGCTGGGCCAATTACGTCGTCGGCGCATGCCTTCTCGAACGTGAGGAATACGGCGAAGCATTGCAGTACTTGCAGACGGCCGCCCGCGGGCTCCCCCAACAACCACAGGTGGATCGCCGCCTTACGTTGGCGCGCCGTGGCGGGCTGGAGCCGGTGGATATCTGCGGTCTGGCTAAACA
This sequence comes from Candidatus Hydrogenedentota bacterium, assembly GCA_003552485.1. GTDB lineage: Bacteria > Hydrogenedentota > Hydrogenedentia > Hydrogenedentales > SLHB01 > PUMX01. The sequence goes on along the minus strand of PUMX01000289.1, from coordinate 10 downwards.
ACCCTTGGGC
>PUMX01000259.1 GCA_003552485.1 Candidatus Hydrogenedentota bacterium | reverse complement strand
GGAGGCGACCACCCGATAAGCTCCGGGCTCCAGCCGGTATCTCAACGCGGCTTCTTCGCCCGGGGACAGCACCACGCGGGGAATGCCGTCTTCCCCCCGGGCAGACTGTCGCTGTGCGGCCTCCACCGCGCGCGGTTCGCTCAAATCGCGCCACATCCCGCCCTCGACCTGCTCTTCGAGTAAAAAGCTGTAAGCGTTGGGCTGACGCGAGCCCGGCGCAAGGAGGAGGGTCCGGTAGCCGGCGTTTTCCAGCGTGATAACCGCGGAGTACTCGTACTGACCCGCGCGCACCTCGGATTCGGCTTCGTACTCGATGACCGGCTCGGGCCGTAAGAGGCCGGCGAAATCGGTCAGTATCAATCCGAGCCCCACCACAACCGCTAGGATAGCGGAAGGAATCACAGGGCGCAGCCGCGTGAAGTCCCACAGCCCAATCGAGCCGCCCAGGCCGAGCAGAATCATCCCCGAGATATACAGGACCAGCCCTGGACTAAACACCCCGGCATCGGCGAACAGCTCGCCCAGGGGGCCGGGATCGTGGAGAAGCACGGTGTACAGGTAAACCGCCGCCGCCAGCGACCCTAGCACGCCGGCGGCCAATAACGACGCGCTACGCAGGGCTTGCATCGGAATAAAGGCCAACACCGCAACAGACGCGCCGAGCAGCAACGGGCCCGTAAGGAGCCAATGATTGGATATGTCCACGCCGATGACGTCGGAGAAGATCCCCATCACATTCTGGCCGTCCGCCACGGGAATGAAGGGCGCCGCGACAAGAAACGCGGCCGCCATCCACCCAAGGCCAGCGTCCAGGCTTATCCCGGCAAAGGTTGGCATCTTCCACTCGGACTCCTCGGCCGGGGCGGCTTCCAGGGGAGGCAAGTCGTCTTCCTCGGCGGGTTGCTCCTCGCGATCTGTTTCCGGGAGATCATCCGGCGTCTTGGCGCGCAGCGCCTTGGCAATCGTCGCCAGCTCGGTCCGCAAGGCTTCCTCCCGCTGGGCCACGGCCTGCTCCGATTCGTTGCCCGACTTCGCGCTGGTCTGCCTCAACATCTCGAGGTCCGCCTTGCGATCGGCGTGCAGCTGCTGAAGCCGGCCCCGAATGTAGCGCAGCCACGCCTCAATCCGTTGGAGCCGGGCTTCACATTCCCGGCGCACGTCCTCCAAGCTCTGGGCCCCATCCTCCTGCGCGCCCTCATCGAGCCGCCGCGCTTCCTGAAGCCGCCGCTCCAGGCGTTCGCGCTCGGTCAAGGCTTCGCGCAACGCCTTGCGGTAGTGCTCCGCCATCGGCCCAGTGATCTCCCCGGCCTGCGGAAAGGCGATTTGCGTCAGGTCATCGGGGATCTCGGTGAAATCCGCGTCGCGGTAGCCGCCGGCCATGTGGATGTCCTCAAGCGCGAGCCATCCCCGCAGGTTGGCGCGGCGCCGCACGAGCACATCCCGCCGCGCCCGCAATTTCGCGGCCCGTTGTTCGTATTCAGCGAAGGACAAGTCCCCCACCCGCGCCGATACATGCGCTTCCCCCAGTTTTTCCTCCACGCTCGCCAGCTCAATGGCGACTTCCATCTGACGCTGCCGCAGCAGATGGTCCAGTTTTTCACGCGCCGCCTCGATCTCGTTGAGGCGCTCAAGCAGTTCGCTCTTGTTTGCGCTGCACTCCCCCCCCTCGCCGCCGGCCTCCGCGAGCTGTTCCAGCGCCGCGAGCTGACGCTCCACCTTCTTGTCCAGGCTGTACAGCACCCGCAAAGGCTCAAACACGTCAATCGGAACCGATTCCCCCGCCTCTTGCTGGCCCAACTCGGGAGGGGGGGGCTCGGGCGGCGGTTCGGGGGGAGCCGCTTCCGGAACCGCTTCCCGGCTCGAACTCTTCCGCGGCGCCGGTTTGCGCAGGAATTCAGGGTGATCCCGGAGATGGATCTCGCGTGCGTCTTCGGGGATCTCGTTGGCCTCGGGCACGCGCAACTTCTGCCGGCACGCCACGCACTTCCCCGAACGGCCGTACATGGCCGGGCTGACCTTCATCTTCTTCCCGCAGATGCAGTAGATCCGCAATCGTCCGCTTCTACCTTTCACCATAACCGTGCTCCAAAGCATTCCGTCCCGATTAGATCTCCACCACCCTTTCCCAGACCACCATAAACCTTCTTGTATTTATATCACATGATTTATCAAAGTGACGAATTTTTGCATCGAATCTTACTCAAAATCGTATAGACCTCATTAAAAACATGCTCAAATCCCCCTGTTCATGGTCATATAAACAGGCACGAGGTTTGCTCTTACCAACCTGTGTCTCTCACACATTGGGACTTCCAGTTCCACCTGAATCCCCGGTTCTCCCCGCCGGGGATTCTATTTATCCTGCTCCTCCGCGTCGCCGTCGCCGAAGCGCTCCAGGGTGAGCCCCAACCCGAGCGAGGGTTTCCCCTCGAAGGTATCGATAGACCCATGGAAATATACAATGCCCCCTCTCGGTTCCTTATCCTCGCCGGTGTGGGCGCATCCCGGACACAGCGCCAACGCCGTCAGCGCCAGCGTCAATCCGTATGCGAGTTGTGCGTGTTTCATGGGAGCCGTTTCCTCCGTAACGCGTTCCCAATGTCTCTTCACTCGAATTATCGCAGAACAGCGCGCGAATCGCGAACACATCTCCCGCACCGCGTGTAGTGCTAGCAATTGAAAAGCGCGGTGTGATAGGCTCATGCATACGAATACAGGCGGAAGAAAGCGTTTACAACTGGGGAGGAGGCATCGCATTGGCTACGGTGCTTATCACGGGGGCGGCCGGGTTCATCGGCTCGCATCTCAGCGAACGGCTGCTTGATCGCGGCGATCATGTCGTGGGAATCGACAACTTCAACACGTACTACGACCCCGCCATCAAGCGCCGCAACATCGCCCAGGCCGCCGAGTCCGACCGGTTTCGTCTTCACGAGACGGACATCTGCGACGAGGAGGCCCTGCGCGCCGTGTTTGACGAGACGCGGCCGGACATCGTGGTCCACCTCGCGGCCCGCGCGGGCGTCCGGCCGTCCCTGGAGGATCCCAATCTGTACAACCGGGTCAACGTCATCGGCTCGCAGCACGTCCTCGACGCCTGCCGCCAATGGCCGCCTTCGCACCTCGTGTTCGCGTCCAGCTCCTCCGTCTACGGCGGCAGCACGGCCGTCCCCTTCCGCGAGGACGACCCCGTGGCCACGCCCATCAGCCCCTACGCGGCCACCAAACGCGCCAACGAACTCATGGCCCACGTCTACAGTCACATTTATGGGCTCAAAGTGACGCTTTTGCGCTTCTTCACCGTCTACGGTCCCCGCCAACGCCCCGACATGGCCATCCACAAGTTCACCCGCCTCATCGACGCGGGCGAACCCATCCCCATGTTCGGCGACGGCTCCACCCGGCGGGATTACACCTACATCGACGACATCATCGATGGCTTGATCAAGGCCGT
>PUMX01000427.1 GCA_003552485.1 Candidatus Hydrogenedentota bacterium | reverse complement strand
TCAGCCACTGCTTGGGTGAATTCTGGACAGAAGTAAGGGCTAGCTAAATAGGGATTCGCATCCTGAATCTCGCGCCACCGGTCGATGTGACGTGGCTCAAGGGCTTTGCCTTCGATGACATGGATCTTCATTGGAATCTCACCTCCGGCGGCATGGTGAAAATGGGGGCCTTCAAGCGACAACGGAACTCGCCTCTCCCTGGCTTGAAGAGCATCCAGCGCGCCAAGTCGCGCCCGCCTTTTAGACCGAGTTCGAGGCTCTCTGCAGCAATAGCGGCCGCCCGCCCATGATGTTTAGCAAAGTAATAAAAACGGCTGGAGAAAAAATGTTCCGTCAAACATCCCCCCGTGGCCAGGCCAGCGTTGACGGTGCGGGCGCTTGAATTGCTGGCGTGACGAGCCTGAGCCTCTCCCACCGCCCAAAGTTCCCATCCTTTGTCGAGCGCACGACGGCATAAGTCGGTTTCCTCAAAGTATAGAAAAAAGCGCGGGTCGAATCCGCCCAATTCTTCCATCATCTTCGTTCGTCCAAAGAGAATCGCGCCGCACAACCAATCGGTCTTGAAGGGGATATCCTCCGGCGAGAAGTGGCGGACGCGCGGATCCGGTGCTCCTCCGCATCCTCCGGCCCGGCGAATGACCTCCCCCGGCGTAAGGAGGCCTCCTGCGTGCTGATACTCCCCGTTTCGTCTCACGATCGACGGCGCCGCCAGAGCCGCATTGGGGTGATTTTCCATGAAGGCGTGAAGCACACGCACCGAGGACAGCCCCATGACGGCATCGGGATTCATGTAGAGGGCATATGGGGTGTCCACTTGCTGGAAACCCAGGTTGAGTCCCCGCCCATAACCCAAATTCTCTTCGCTTTCGATCAGCGTTACCCACGGAAACCGCTCACGTACGATATCGCACGTTGCGTCACCGCTGGCGTTATCCACCACGATACAACGAAGCACATCAGCTTCGTAGGCCTCTTGAGCGGCTTCCAACGTGTCCCCTATGGTGTCCTCGGAGTTGTAGGTGACGTATATGGCCGTGACTTGTGGGTTCATGGCCGTCTCACCAGCATTCGTGTTAGGCCGGGGTGGGCGCCGCTGGTGATGTAGCGGAATCGGCTGGTGTTTAGGGGCGCTCCGGCGCGCATGAGTTGGTAGGGGTCATGGCCTTTGCCAATGAGGGCGGACCCGTTCGCGGTGGCGCAGCGGAATCCGGCTTCGTTGGCCAGGCGGCGCACGGTTTCGTTGTTCCGGTTATACGGGCAGGCGAAAAGCGTTGGCGCCGCGCCCAGCCTGTCCTCGATGTCTTCGCGGCCGCCCGCGATATCTTCACGGACGCGTTCCTCGGGATGACCGGTGAGGTCCAAGTGGTCGCGCGTATGGGCGCCGATTTCGATATTCGGATACTCCTTCCGCATCGCGATAACGTCATCCCATGTCATGTTCAGCCGCAGCTCCGGCGATTCGGGCCGCAGTTGCTCCCGGACACCGCCCAGGATGGCTTCCCGCTGCTCCACATCGGCTGCGATGAGCATTCTGTTGAGCGTTTCATACGCTTCCGTCCGTTCCGCCTCGTCCGCGAGGTCAAACACGCGCGCGCCGATTTCGCTGCTCACCGATAGCTGGTCATTTGTCCGTCCCCGGAATGCGCCATACAGTTGATCGACCCATTGCGCGCTGCCCTTAGCCAGCGGGGCGGTGGTGACGAACAGCGTGGCGGGCAGATTATAGCGCGCCAGTATGGGCGCGGCCACGGTGTAGTTGTCGAGGTACCCGTCGTCGAAGGTAATAACGACGGTTTCGCGGGGAATGGCCGTGTTGGCTTCGAGCGCTTGCACCAGTTCCGCCAACGGGATGACGTGCCGGCGCGCGGCGAGATAGGCCATCTGTTCTTCGAAGACATTCGCGGGCAGGTGTACAGCGGGATCGATCCAGTCCGCCTCGGGCGCTTTGGCGACGCTGTGATACATGAGTATGATCGCGCCGCCCGCCGTCATGGTGCGGACATAGAACGACGCCGCGCCCGAGTAGTACAGCGCGCTTTGCAGGCCGAAGTAGAGCCGCCGCCTCAGGCTTGGCTGCGGCTTGGCGTATACGCCGTCAAACTGGGGTTTGCTGGCGCTGACCTCTGGCCCGTTCACATATGTGTCCTCGACGGTATGGGCGTCCATCCGCTCTGCAAGGCTCCGCCCGGACGCCGCGTGGGCGCGGCGCCTACTCTTCCGCGCCCGCCGAGCCGCGTCCGTTACTGTCTTCCGCACGCGGCGGCGCCGTTGCGTCCGCGGATTCCGTGACCTCTTCCTCCTTGGCGTCAGCCAAGGCGCGGGCCACGGCGCTGACGGTTGCGCCTTCGCCGGGCGTCATAATCTTCACCCCTTGCGTGTTACGGCCAATGATACGAATATCTTTAACCGAGGTGCGCATCACCACGCCATCGGTGCTGACGAGAACCAGTTCGTCCTGGTCGTCAACGGTCAGCATGGCGACGACGCGCCCGTTGCGTTTGGTGGTTCGCATATTGATGATGCCCGAGCCGCCGCGGTGCTGGAGACGGTATTCGCCGACCTTTGTGCGTTTGCCGTAGCCATTCTCTGTCACGGTCAGCACGGTCCAATCGTCGTCCGCGATGGACATCCCAATCACGCGATCGCCTTCCGTGAGCCGAATGCCGCGCACGCCGCGCGCCGTCCGGCCCATGGGGCGCACGTCGGCCTCGGGAAAGCGGATGGCCATGCCCTCGCGCGTCGCGATGAGGATGTTCTGGTCCGAGGACGTGATTCGCACGTCGATAAGCTCGTCATCATTATCAAGCGCCAAGGCGATGATGCCAGTGTTGCGCGGATTGCTGAAAGCCTTCAGATTGGTCTTCTTCACCGTGCCGTTGGCCGTGACCATGAAGATGTGCTTGTCCTCTTCCTTCAGGTCCCCAACCGGCAATAGCGCCGTTACGCGCTCGTCATCGCGCAAGTCGAGCACTTGCCGAATCGAGCGGCCGCGCGCCGTGCGGCTCGTTTTCGGCAACTCATGCACCTTGCGCCAGTAGAGGCGGCCCTTGTTCGTGAAAAACAGCACGTACTGATGGGCCGAGGCGATGAACAGGTCGGCCACGAAATCGCCATCTTTTGTGTCCATGCCGCTGATGCCACGTCCGCCGCGCCGTTGCTGACGGTAGGTGCTCACGGGCACGCGCTTGATGTAGCCGTGGTTGCTGACTGTAACCACCATGTTCTCGTCGGCGATGAGATCCTCGAGCGAGAACTCTTCCGGGCCCTCGAGCATAGTGGTGCGCCGCGCGTTGCCGTATTTCTCCTTAACTTCCACGATTTCGCGGCGCACTTCGGCGAGAATGGTGCGTTCACTCGAAAGAATGTGGCGCAACCGCTCGATCTCCTGCAGCAAGGCGCGATACTCGTTCTCGAGCTCCTCGATCTCGAGGCCCGTCAACCGCCTCAATCGCAT
>PUMX01000081.1 GCA_003552485.1 Candidatus Hydrogenedentota bacterium | reverse complement strand
GATACTGCCCCGCCCCATCCGCCATGAGCACCCCGCCAATCAGTGCGTTGGCGATGAACGAGGAAAACGAGGCCGCGGCCAACCCGAGACTGAAGACCAGCGTGGCCCATTGCCCGAGGACCGCCTGTAACTGCTCGGCCAATTCCCCCACGTTGGCGAAATCCCGTCCGGTCCCGTAAAGCGCCTGCGCTGCGCTAATCATGATGATCAGCGCAATCACGCCTAAGAAAGACAGGCCAATCCACGAGTCCGTGATTGCGCGCTCTGCATTGGGACGTGTCCAGCCTTTGGCGTGGCCAAGATACGCCATGTAGAACGCAGCAACGGCGGAGAAGGTAGTAGCCAACATGGCGCGGGCGATGGTGGGTTCATTACCCTCGAACACCCGCGGCACAAAGCCGCTGGCGAGGCGCGGCAAATCAAGGCCGGTCCAGAAAAGGTTCGCCACGAATGCCACCAGCATCAGAAAGACCAGAACGATCATCACCTGCTCAAGCATCTTGTACACATGTTTTGCGCGTATGAGAAAAATCAGCGCAAGAATCGTGAAGAGTATCGACCATACCCACGGAGGCACGCCGGTTACGGTAGTAAGCGAGACCGATGCGCCGATATTGTTGCCAAACTGAAAACCGGCTGTGACCAGAAACCCGGAGAGACCTGCTACAAAAGCGAGCGCGCGGCTCCACTTGGCGGCGATGTATTGCAGCGGCGTCTCGGGAATGGCGCAGGCCAAGCGCGCAGCCATGGCGGTAAACGTGGCCATGAATATGAATCCCAGGAGCAGCAGCCACACCAGCCGGTACTCGGCCTCGGCGCCCGCCCGGCTGGACGCCACGATGCTGCCGGGACCGATAACAACGGCCGCGGTGATAAGTCCCGGAGCAATACGCTTCAGTATGGATTCACGCTCTTCCATGCAATTTCTCCTTGTGGGGAAAGGCCACCCCTTTCCAAACCTTGCTTATCAGCTTACGGCCTCAACCATTCATCGCGGTGTTCCGCCACGAACGCGTCATCCGTGAGATAGGGATACGCCCGGCGCACGCGATCAATTTCCGCGGCCTGCCCCGGACTCAACCCTTCCTCGGGATCCAAACACCATATACCCTCGAATAACCCCTGCTGTCGAAGGATCTCGTGAATACCCGCGATGCAACCAGCGAAACCATTGGCCACGTCAAAGATCGCCCCATTGGCGTCAGTCAACGGCCCATGCAACGCGAGCAGTTCATCCGGCGCCGCGCCGCTCGCTGCAGCGTTATGGCAATGCTCCAACAGCTTAACCGCGGCGTGTGTCCAGACGGCCCATTGGCCCAGCAACCCGCCTATGAACCGGCGCTCAACGGCGCCACGCTCCGTCTCGATGCGGTATGGCGTGAGCAAGTCAAGCACGATGGCGTCGTCGTTGCCGGTGTATAGCGCGATGTCGTCGCGCCCGGCCTCGGCGATGGCGCGGAAAACGTCAACCGTATAATAGCGGTTGAACGGCGCCACTTTGATGGCCACAACGTTTTCGATTTCAGCGAAGCGCCGCCAGAATGTATGCGGCAGTATCCTTCCCCCCACGGCTGGCTGTAGATAGAAACCGGTAAGCGGCAAGACGTCCGCCACGGCCGCGCAATGCTCCAGAAGCGCATCGTCGCCCGCCTCCTTAAACGCGGCCAGGCTGAGTAAAGCGGCGTGGTAGCCGAGTTCCCGCAGCAACTCCGCCTCCCTTACCGCTTGGCCCGTGTCGCCGCATACGCCTCCAATACGTATAAGCGGCACGGCGCGCTGCGCATCGGCGCGGTCCATCTCCTCGGCGGCGAGTTCCAGCACAGGTTGGTACAAGCCAAAACGCGGTTCACGGATGGCGAACTGCGTGGTATGCACCCCGACGGCGATCCCGCCCGCGCCCGACGCCGCATAGTAGCGGGTCAGGGCGCGTTGCCGTTGTTCGTCAAGGTTTCTTTCCGCCGTCAGCGCGAGCGGATGCGCCGGAATCACCGCGCCTTTCCGCAACTCCTGCAATACGGCTTCGGGCATGCCATCCCCCATGAGTCCTCCCCTTTTTCACCCCTAGAACTGGCCGGATCGCACTTCAAAATGCGTCGGTTTACCCAATGTGCGGCCGCCTTTCATGGTCCAATGCGCAATCCACGTCAGCATTTGTTCGAGCTCGATCCGCGGTGCGCCGAAACAGTCATACGCCCGGTTCGGATTACTCAACAGCGCGTCGGGCGCCTCTTCACCGGTGATTTCGACGGGCTTGTTCATTAATTCGCCCAACCGTTGCGCAATATCGCGCACGGAAGACACCGGTTTGCCCGCAATATTCACCACGAAAGGCGGGGACCCGGCATGTTCCAGCGCTTGCAGCGCCATGGCGTTTGCATCAGATTGCCAGATGACATTGACGTAGCCCATGGTGACATCAATGGGCTGCCCAGCCCACACCTTCTGCGCGAGATCGGCCAACACTCCGTAACGCAGTTCGCAGGCGTAGTTGAGCCGCATCAGGGCCACGGGCACGTTTCGTTCCCGGCTAAAGTACTCAAACACCCGTTCGCGGCCCAGGGCGCTCATCGCGTACTCGCCCTTGGGATCCGGCGGATCACTCTCGACGGAGCCGCCGCGCTTGACCGGAGTGAAGGGATACACGTTTCCGGTTGAGAACGCCGCGATTCGGCTGTCCGCATAATGCCGGGCGGCCACGCCCGGGGCGTAGGTGTTCATCGCCCAAGTGGCGCCGGGATTCTGCGTGCTTCCGAATTTCATGCCGGTCATGAAGATTACGTTAGGGACTTGAGGTAAGCGCGCGACGGCCTGTTCGTCCAACAGGTCGCACCGGATCGTCTCGACGCCCTTGGCGTTCAACAGCGTTTCCGCCTCGGGGTTCGTGAAAAGGTCGACAGCAATAACGCGCCGGTCCACGCCAGCGGCTTCCGACGCCCGCTTTGCCATCCATGCCAGCGACGGGCCCATCTTTCCGCCCGCACCAAGTAGGATGAGGTCCCCTGTCAGCCGGCTCATGGCCGCAATCGCGCCGTCCGATGGCGCGCTCAAGTTTTCTTCAAGCGCTTCTTCCGTTTCGATGGGATCCCACAACGTCATCTCCGGTTCATCCTTTCCTTGTCAGAGTGTCTCCATGCCGCAACAAAAGTGTGAGCACCTTACACCAACACGCTGATGAGCGGCAAATGCGTTTCCGTTTAGAATTGCCGGCCTCTCTGACATATCGACCTCATATATGCTACAGTGTGGCTTCAATTCTTCGTTATTTCTTGTGCTTTTGGGGCGGGAGGACCTATCAATATGCGTGATACAGATATCGCCATCCGGGAAGTCGAACACTTTTTCACTGATGAGAAAGCCCGGGAACCCCTGAAGTTTGGCGCCGTAGTGGTCTCAGAAGCCACCTACTGTCACATACGCGTGCGCGTTGAAAACCGAAACGGCAAGACCGCCGACGGCTGGGGGGCTATTTTCCTAGTTGACTTCTGGGCATTTCCCTCGAAAGTGGTTGACCATCCGCAGCGCGATGCCGCCATGCGCCAGTTTGTCGAGCGGTTCTGCCGCCGCGCCGCTGATTATCAGGAGTTCGGCCATCCCATCGATATCTATCTGGAACTGGAGAAGGCGCTGCCCGCAGTGGCTGAGGAAGTTACCAAAAACCTCGCGCTCGCCGAACCGTTTCCTTATCTTGCGGCGCTAGTGAGCGGCTCGCCCCTTGACGCTGCGCTTCATGACGCCTTCGGCAACGTGAATAACATCTCCTCATACGACGGATATGGGCCCGACTATATGACCGACGACTTGGGCGCTTATCTGGGATCGGAGGGCAAGGGGCGGTACTTGTCCGAGCTTGTGCAACCGCGCTACGTTTCACCTCTGCCAACCTTCCATCTTGTCGGCGGATTGGACTGCCTTCGCGCGGCCGAAGTGCCCGCCAAAGCGCCTAATGACGGACTGCCCAACAGCCTCGACCGCTGGATTGAGCGCGACGGCTTGAGCTGTCTGAAGGTAAAGCTGCGCGGCGCCGACCTTGACTGGGACGTAAACCGAGTCCTCGAGGTCTATCAAATCGCCGAAGAGGTAGCCAGCGTTCAGGGCCGCCACGAACTGCACTTGTCCGCTGACACCAATGAACAGTGCGACAGCCCCGACTACGTCATTGAAATGCTGGAAACGATTCGGGCCGCCTCGCCAAAGGCCTACGACGCCATTCTGTACATCGAACAACCAACGGAGCGGGATCTAGAAGCGAGCCGCCACGATATGCGCGCGCTGGCTAAGCTGAAACCGGTGATTATTGACGAAAGCCTCATGACCTGGGATGACTTCAATCTGGCTGTCGAGTTGGGCTGGTCAGGCATTGCGCTAAAATCGTGTAAAGGCCACAGTATGGCGTTGCTTTTTGCCGCCAAAGCGGAACTGCTCGGATTGCCCTACACAGTGCAAGACCTCACCAACCCGGGCATATCGTTAATCCATTCGGCTGGCCTCGCCGCGCGATTACGGCCAATGATGGGCGTTGAGGCGAATAGCCGCCAGTATTTTCCGGAAACGTCCGAGCCCGAGCGCAGTGTGCACCCGGGGATCTTTGAGCTCACCAACGGGGCAATGTCACTGGACACGCTCGGCCCCACGGGACTGGGCTACCGCATCAGCGAGATTCCCCGCGACATCTTCCAACGATAGCAACACAACACCGTCATACAGCGCCGGCCTCGCACACCGGCGCTGTCTTCATTTCTCAACGATCGCAAACAACCGGCAAGGGCTGGAATCCAACCCCTTAATGCGCAGCGGAACGGCGAAAACGAAGAACTCGTCCCGCCTGAGCGCAGTCAGATCGCCTGGGAATTCGACAAGCAGCGTATCGTTGCTCATCAGCAAGTCGTGAAACCGTCGCCCATCTTCGACGTCTTGTCCAAACTCAATACTCGTCTCAAAGATGAAAAGATCCAGCCGTAGTTCCGCCAAGTACTCCACGCACTGCATGGAGAAACGCAACGGCTTGTGCTCCGTTGCGTTTTGGACCAATACGTGCCGGAATGTGGGGCGGTGCGTATCGAGCATACTCCGCAACGCCGGCGCCTCGACCTGGCCCGAACCGGCATCCGGCTTGGGCCGTACACGCAATGCCGGGCCCATGAATTTCTCCAAGGGATAATCCGTACACGCGCGGCCACTGCCGTAGAAGTGCCACGGAAATTCGATGTGGGTACCGACATGCGTGTGCGTGTTGGTAATATCAAATTTCCACGTTTGATCCGGCAGACGCCCTGCTGTGATCTCGAACGGACGGTCTGGCGGCATTTCATTGGGCGTAACCTCCATGGACAGATCTATGATCTCGTACTTTTCCGGGTCGATGAATACAGGCATGTTTCACTCCCTCCCGATTGTTGTCCGCATACACGCCCCCGCTCGGCGCGTCGCCTCAATTTATCAGCACACTATGCTTCGGCGCCCAACTGAATATCTTTTGCAGCGGCCCATGAAGGCCAAGGTCGAACCCTCACCGCCAAATCCGTTAGACTTTCCAACATGACGACTATAGAACAGTTGACTGCCGACGAAGCGGCCCGGCGCCGCCATTTTCCCGTAACAGCCGAACGTATCTTTCTTGCCCACGCTGGCGTGTCCGCATTACCCCGGGTAGCGGTCGAGGCGATGCAAGCATATCTTGAGGTGGGCTCGAAAGATGCGCAAGACAACCCGTGGGATAACGCCAAAGCCGGCGAGGCTCGAAAACTCGCGGGCCGGTTACTCGGCTGCAATGGACGCGACATCGCCCTGCTTGGACCAACCTCACTAGGGATTAACCTAGTGGCGCAAGGCTTGCCCTGGGAATCCGGGGACCACATAGTTTACTATCCCGACGACTACCCAGCCAATGTATACCCTTGGGCTAACCTCGCGTCGAAGGGCGTTGTCCCGACGCCTCTCGAACCGCCGGCGCAAGGCGCCATCACATGGGACATCGTCGAGGAAGCGCTGACCCCAAACACCAAGCTCGTAGCCCTGGCCACCGCCAACTTCCTTAGCGGCTACCGCATCGACATCGACGATATCGGGAAACGATTGCGCTCGCGCGGCATCCTGTTCTGCGTGGACGCCATTCAAACGCTCGGCGCGTTTCCCATATCGGTCGAAAATGTTGACTTCCTATGCGCCGACTCGCATAAGTGGATGCTGGGACCGTGCGGCGCCGGGATCTTCTATGTGGACCCCGGCCGGCAAGAGTTGCTTCGGCCCCCACTGCTCGGAGCGTGGAACGTCGTCTCTCCGCAATACATCGCTCAGGAAACGGTCCGATTCCAGCCCGGCGCCCGCCGCTATGAATCGGGCACGCTCAACCTGCCCGGAATTCTTGGTATGGGCGCGTCCATGGAGCTTATTCTCGATATTGGCGTCGAGAACATTGCGGCGCGGATCATCGAATGGCGCCAAACGTTTCTCGACGCCCTGCGGCCTCTGGGCTGGGAGTTGTGCATCGAAGAAGTTGATCGGGATCCCGCCACACCGGACGCCACACGCACCGGCATCATTGCGATTACTCATCCGGATAAGGACATTCGCGCGGTGGCGCAGACACTCGACGAAGGCAATGTGCGCTTCTCTTCGCGCGCGAACCGCGCTGGGCGGAAGTTCCTGCGCTTCAGTCCTCATTTCTACAACGCCCACAACGAACTGGACCGCGTCGTGGAACTATTGAAAGTATAGGCGCCCGGGCGGCAAGATCGCGTGAGAAGAGAGATTTGGTAAACGCGAGCGAGGGCACACGGCGCGCCGGGCGCGGACGCAGCCTTCCCTCATGAGAACCGTGGCGCTTTTGCGCTGTTCATGGACGGCCACGTCGAGTTACGCCCGTTTCCACAGCCAGGATTCCCCATATCGCGGCTGCACGCGGCAGTGGACAGCGTGTATTAGTCCGGAGGCGCGCGAACGGCGGCGCGTCATTCGCGGAGCAGATGAAGCTTCGAGCGTGGGAAACGAATAAATACCTCTTGCCCCACCGGCCACTCGCTCTCCGGAAAGATGCCGGGCAGCGTGAAATCGATCTCGCCGTTGAACCGCAAGCCGGGCGCATACGGGCCGGTCACGTTCTTAGCGATGCGTTCGCGCAGGACTACGTAACCGGCTTCGTCCGCTGGCGGCTGCGTGGATATTGTGAGTTCGCGCAACGGTATCACGCCGTACGCCGGACCTTCGGACAGACCCGTTTCCATGACGGCCGCGCCGTTAACGCAAAACATGCCGCCGCCGGATGTCTCACGCACTTCGCCCTTCATCAGGTTCGGCAGTTGGAGGAAATCAGCGACAAAGAGGCTCCGGGGTTGTGAGAATACCTCGTCAGGCGTTCCAGTCTGCTCGAGTCGGCCATCCCGCATGATGGCCAGCGTGTCGCCAAGGGTAAGCGCTTCCTCGACCCGGTGGCAAATGTGAATGAACGTGGTGTTAAGCTGCGCGTGCAGTTCCTTGAGCCGCGCCATGAGATCCCGGCACGTGCCTTCATCCAACGCGCTCAGCGGTTCGTCGAGCACCATGACGTCCGGTTTGATGGCCAGCGCGCGTCCAAGGGCCACACGCTGGCGTTCGCCGCCTGACAGCCGCGCGGGAAACCGGCCCCGGAGGTGGCCGATGTCCAGCATCTCGAAGATGGCGTCAACGCGCTCCCGGATGCTGGCCTTGTCCAATCCATGCGCCTCGAGGCCAAACGCAATGTTTTGCGCCACCGTCTTGAAGGGCAGCAGCGCGTAATCCTGCGGCACATAACCGATTCTTCGCTGCGCCGGGTCGGTGTGCGTCACATCGGCCCCATCAACGTGAATTTGGCCGCCTTCCGGCGTGTTGAGGCCGCATATGGCCTCGACGAGTAACGTCTTGCCGCACCCCGTGGGACCGAGCAGAATAAAATACTCCCCGCGTTCGATACGGAATGACACTTCCCGCAGCCTGAACTCACCGGCCCGCAAACAGAGCTTTTCGACGGCTATCATGGGCGCCTGCGTCACCATAATGATTGTCCCCCTGCCAGCTTCTTGAACGCGAACAACGCCAGCATAGCGAAGAACACCATAATCATGGTGATGGCGAGGGCCGTGCCAATTTGCCCTACCGACAGCTCGAGATAGATCGTGGTCGGCAGCACCTCGGTCATCTGCCGGGTCGTGCCCGCGAAAACCATCAACGGGCCGTACAATCCCATCGCCAGCGCCCAGGCAATCACCGCGCCGGCGACGATGCCGTTCCGTATCATGGGCAGCGTAACCCGCAGAAACACTTGGCCCGGCGACCAGCCCAGCGTGCGCGACACGTCTTCAAGACGCGTGTCGACGCCGTCAAGCGCCGATTTAACCGTTCGAATCGCATAAGGCGACACGCATACAAACTGGGCGAGAACAATTCCCGCGGGCGCAAAGACAAACTGCAAGCCCAGGCCCTGTATCCCCCTGCCGAGCGCAGTCTGAAAGAAGACCAGCAACGTGACGCCGACGACTATCTTGGGAAGAATGATTGGCGTATCGACAAGCATGTCAAACACAGCCCGGGCCGGAATCCGAGCACGGGAAAGGGCGTAGGCGCATGGCACCGCGAAAAGGATTGCCAGCGCGCTGCTCAGTATTGAGGTCCATACCGTCAGCCACGCCGCATGCCGGACGTCCGCGCTGCGGAATATGTCCCCGAAATACGCCGCGCCCGTTTCTGACATATCGCCGACGAGATAGACGATGTTCGCGCCGAGCAGCAACGCAATAAAGCCGGTGTAAACCACCAGAATCGCGGTCGAGCCGGCGTTGACGAACGCCCACCGTCCCTCCTTGCCTCTTTTTGTTAGGGGTCTAAACATGCGTTGGTTTCCGTTGCTGGGGCTTCATACGACATGGCGGTGGGTTCGCAGGCGCGCTTCCGCCGGACATACGCCATCCCGCGCCGAGCGCGCTACTCGACATCGTAATGGTAGCGCTCGAAGACTTCCCGGCCTTCCGGCCCGGCCAAGAAATCCGCGAAGGCTAGCGCCAACTCCTTGTTGCCCGACGTTTCGAGGACCGCGACCACGAGCGGAGAAAAGACGTTCTTTTCCGGCGCAATCTCAACAATGCTGGTGTTGTGCTGGTGTTGTTTGGCTACGGGCCGCCACGTAATGGTCGCGTCGGCATGTCCCAAGGCTACCGCTTGAGCAACCTCCGGCGCCGTGACGCCAGTAAACACAATGTTATCCAGTGTATCAAAGTCCACCCCGTTCTTGGCGAATATTTCGGGCGTGATTCGTCCCACAGCCGCGGCGCGCTGTTCGGCAACCGCAAGACGAACGTCGGCCTGGGCCAAGTCCGAGACGTTCTCAATCTCGAGCGGATTCCCATCCGCAACCATGATCACCGGCACAAACTGCGCGACGGTGCGCGTCTCATGGACAAGACCCTCGGCCTTCGCTTCCTCGATATAGAAATCATCACCGGGAAAGAACAGGTCGCCGGCGCCCCTAAGCTTGAGTTGCCCCAACAAGAGATTCGACGCGCCGTAATTGGTTTCTATCGACGCATCGGGATGCTCGTTGAGGAAGCGCTCAATGACGCCTGGTTCATCGTCCAACTCGGTCCCGGCCATCGGCGGGCGAATGGCGCCCCCACAGAGAAGCGACAATTGAGCGGCATCGTCTTCAACGCCTTCGCAACCGGCGAGAAAAGCCGTGGACACGGCCAACATGGCGGCCAGTAACGGGCGCCAAAGGCGGATATACCTCTTGTTCATTGGTTAGCAGTACCTCTTTGTGCGCTTGCGATTGTTTACTTCATTGATTACTGCGGCTTCATCTTCGATAAAGCGTTGGCTTCGTTTAGGCTAATCACTTCAACATCAGGAATAATTCCGCCAGGTCCTCGGGATCGTCGTCATGCCAATCCCACATGGACATTGTGTCAGCCCTGACGTGTTTATGCCCCATATGCCGCTCACTCGCGAGCCATGTCCAACTCACAACACCCGGATAGATGAGCGGAATTCCTCTAACGGGGATCGCGTCCCAGTCGGGCTCGGCATCCTCGATGTGAACCGCCTCGACATAGCGTTGAGCTTCGATGCCGGCCTCCTCCGCGCTTATGCCCAGCCCGAGCTTGTAGGGATACCCCACCCAGTGCCAGCGTTCGCCAGAGCCATGATGCACAGCTGGAGACCATGTGTAGATCCCGCCCGGAACGAACTGCTTGTCGTCATCATGACCGGTGTCGAGCTCGCGCCACATGTCTACTATCCACTGGCCGTCGCGCCATACGCCCCGGGCGCGCCATGCGGCCGCGCTTCCTTCGGGCGTGCGAAGCGTCCGGCGCGGTATGGCGGCGCCTTCCCATTCCGCAATGTCCGGGTCAAAAGGAACCATGAAGTCTTCATGAAGAAAGTACGGCTCCTCGTCCCCTAGCCAGTCTTCCCGTTCATCATAGAAGAGGTCTTGCCGGTAGTACTCGGGGTCCTCGTAGATCTTGTTCACGTCGAGCGCGCCGCCGCTGACGATCTCGGGATCGAACATGTATTCCGGCCCCTCGTGAGCGTCCCAGGACTGACCGCCGTAGGTTCCCCGGCCTTCATCGACGTGTCGATATTCGAGGATCCAATGATCGGTGCCATATTCCAGCGCGTTACTGCGATGCGCCCGCCACATAGGAAGATCAATGAACACCCCGTCCGCCTTCAACTGCTCCAATTCCTCCGGCGGGCGGATCCGGTCCCAAGGCCCCTCCCACCATTCGCCTTCCCGCGACTGTGGGATATACTTTCTGATGTCCGTTCTTCCGAGTTTCTCGCCCAGCCAAGGGTGCGCTTCAATATCCTCGCGATCCGCCTCATGCAGCATCGTTCGCACGCCGTCATGTTGCGTAAGCCAGCCGGCGAAGTTGGCGAACCCTTTCACGGATCCATCATCCAGCTTAAACGATAACCGGTCCTCGTAGAAACCGCTACGCCCTTCCACCATCCATGGGTCGGGATCCGAGAATCGCCGCCATTCTCCATCGTGGAACACCAACATATCGTGATACCAACCGCCAGGATTCGGCTGGTCCCAAGTGAATCGAAAGAAGATTTCTTCCTCGTTAAACGCCGTCTGCACATCCAGGTCGATAACAAGATCATCGGGAAGCCACTCATGAACGCGCAGGACGCGTTCCTCGGGCTCGGGCGCCAGCCACGCCAGAAGCGCCAGCCCGGCGAACCCAGCGACGATCAGCGTTTTGATCGCCGTCCGCGTCGATGCTTTCAGGCGAATCCGCTTCGCGTCCAGCACCATCTTCGTGAAAGTGCTGATGTGGAATACAACAACGATAAGCAGCATCCCCGCGTACATATAACCAACAAACGCGGGCGCGAAAGCCGGACGGAGCCAAGCGTGATAAAGCGTGTGCGCGGCCACAAGATAGAAGATCACGTAGGCGCCGGTCGCCTGAAGCCATTTCCACTGTCTGATGCCCAGAAGCTTCATCGCCTTCCCGGATGAGGTCAAGGCGAGCCCCAGCGCCCACGCCAAGGCGATAAGCCCCATGAGGTCTCCATGCCGCAGCGGGAGGATTTCCCAGTCGCGGCCATCCCACACCAGGAGAGCGTGCAAAATGGAGAGGACCGTGAACCAGACGCCAAACTCGCCGCGCCAGCGGAATGGTATGCCATGAGGCAGTTTGCGCAGGTACGGGCGCCACCAGAGCCGCATCATGGGGCCGATTATCATTACCACGAATAGGCAGACGAAGGCGGCGGCGGCCGTGGCTTGGTTCAGCGTCATCTCGCTGGACCAGAAGAGCGCTGTCAAGATGCAGGCGATGATCGCCACGATGATGTGGTAGGCAAGCCGGTTTCTACCGTCAACGATTTCCCTGGGTTCTCTTTGTAGCATTATTTTGCAGTACTCCTAATACTTGTTGGCGGGCGCCCCCTTAGACCGTTATACGGATACTCGTACAGCGGAGTAGAAAACATCTCGCGCGTCACTCGGCAAAAACATCCCCCTAAATCCACGCTTCACAGGATGACTTTCTGTTGCCTAACATCCCCCTAATTCCCCTTCAAAGGGGGATTTAGGGGGATGTAATCGAACTCACCACCGCCGTTCTATATGCAAAACGCTCGCTATCGCTTCTTTCCCGGGTTCTAGTCGCCGCTCGCGATCTTGTAGCCAAGCTCCTCGAAAATGGCCTGTCCCGTTTCCGAGGTCGCCAGCTCCATGAACTTCTCGGCCGCATCATGGTCCTGCGCGTGCGTAAGCAGACACAGCGTGACCCGCTTCTCCGGGAAATCCGCGTCCGGCGGCGTTATCATATCAACGCGGTCCTTGTACGACGTAGCGATGAAGCTCCACACCATCGCCGCGTCCACGTGGCCGGACACCAGCGCCATCGCGACTTCATTGTGTCCGCGTCCTTCCATCGCCACGTTGGCCTCGAATTCATCCTTCAGCCCCATTCCCTCGAACGCCTCGGCGATGAGCTGACCCGCCGTGGCGTATCGGGCGTCCGGGACGGCGATTTGGAGGTCACGCGTAGCCAGTTCTTCCATGGTCTCGATACCGTCGGGGTTGCCCTGCGGCACGATGATGATCGGCGTGATATGTCCAACCACCTCGTAGCGCTCAAGCAATCCCTTCTCATCCAGCATCTCCGCGTAGGGGTCGTGCGGAAGATACAAGTCGCCCCGCTGCCCCAGTTCGATGCTGGAAAGCAGGTCCGCCGAGCCGCCAAAGTTCAGTCTGACGCCAATATCGTATCGCTCCTCAAACTCGGCGGCGAGCGCCTCGGCCGCCGGCCGCATCGAATTTCCGGCGTGAATGAACAACTCCCGATCCTCGGGGGCGGCCTCAGCTTCTTCATCGGCTGGCGCTTCAGTAACGGCGGCTTCGGGATCCGCTGGCTCCTCCGGAGCCTCACACCCGGTCCACGCCATCAGTCCGCCCGCTAAAACAAGGGCGATAGCGGCCATAAACGCCGCAGTGCTATTGGCTTGGTTAATTCGGTCACGTCTGTGCATCATTTTCCATCCTTCTTTTCATCACGCCTGCGAACAGGCGAGTTCACTTCAACAGCGGCGATAAATCCACGAGAGCCCAAGGGACTAACCATGACCCGCCACATAGGGCATGATGTTATGGGCCTGCGTGCCCATCACCTCCGGATATTCCGACTCGGGCCACAGCCATTGTACCGGATACTCTTCGCCAAAGCGTATGAAGCGCACATGGCCATCCATGAACAAGAAATTTGCTACGCTAAGTGATACTATTTCATCCGAACCGAAACCCTTCCGAAAACCATTCCGTCAGCCGCCGGCTTTCTCCGCGGCTGGGTCTGCTTCGTGCAAGTGTTCTAAACAGCACGCAAAAAGGTTCGAGCGCATGCTTTTTCAGGATGATCATACAATCCCCCCACTTCGCCGTCAATTACACAGATCGCTTGATAACATGCCGAATCCTTATCAATAAAGGCAGCATTTCGATTTGCCACGTGAAGAACCCATGACCTCCGACGGTCCCTCTGCGGCGGCAAACGGTCTTGGTCCGGCCGCGGCTCTGTTCGCCTTTGCCTGCGGACTGCGTGAGTGAACGCAGACGACGCTACGCCCGGCGGCATTCAACGAGACGCGGATTAGCGGGCGCTGAACAACGACCTATCGACATACGCGAACAAGCGATCTACAATAGGGTTTTGCAAAGGAGGGGTTTTCATTATGGTTAAACTCGAAGTGCTGGGCGTAAGCAGCGACGGGCACCACCAACCGGTCGTTATTCTCCGCAACGAAGACCGTGTGCTGCCGATGGTCGTGGGAATCGCCGAGGCCGACGCCATTCACGCCGCCCTTATCCGGCGAGATATCGGCCGGCCCATGACTCACGACCTGATCTGCAACATTCTGGCCGGGCTCGGAGGCCAACTGGAATCCGTTGTTATCTACAAGCTAGAAAATGACGTGTTCTATGCGCATCTTAACGTCGAGCGCAAGGGGCCCAACGACCAGGTCGAGCAGGTGCTGCGCGTGGACAGTCGGCCGAGCGATGGGATCGCCATCGCCACGCGGCTGGAGGCCCCCATATACGCTGCTCAAGAGGTAATGGAGCAGGCCGGGCAAGATGTCGCCATCCTCGGCGGCGCGGAAGAAGAAGAAGACGACGAGGAGGAAGAGACCGACTACGATAGCTAGGCTGTTCCACCTTCGGCGAAGGAACCGAGAGGCGCCAGGGGGCGGATGCGGTCAATCATCGTAATCCGTCCCGCCTGTCGCGGCGGCATCTCGCCTTCTTTCGGAATGAGGAGCCCTCCCCGCCTGTTGACGTTTATGGCGTTTCTAAAGTGCATTCCGCCCCAGGAGGACAAGCTTCATGACCCCAAACACCAAGAGCAAACCGGCTTTCACCAACCGCCTCATCGAAGAGACCAGTCCCTATCTCCTTCAGCACGCCCACAACCCCGTGGACTGGTATCCGTGGAGCGATGAAGCCCTGGAACGCGCGAAGCAAGAAGACAAACCGATTTTTCTTTCTATCGGCTACGCCGCGTGCCACTGGTGCCACGTTATGGCCCACGAATCCTTTGAGGATGAGGCGACAGCGGAGATCATGAACGAGCACTTCATTAACGTGAAAGTGGATCGCGAGGAACGCCCGGATCTCGACGACATCTACATGCGCTCAGTGCAGATCCTGCGCAACCAGGGCGGCTGGCCCATGAGCGTGTTCCTCACGCCAGACCTCAAGCCATTCTATGCCGGCACGTACTTCCCGCCGCGCACCTATCAAAACATGCCCTCGTTTCAGCACGTACTGCAGTCCATCGCCAAAGCCTGGCGCGACCGGCGTGATGAGATCGTGGACAACGCGGACAAGGTCACGGAGGTCATTCGTGAGAGCATGAACCAGCAGACGGCGGAGCCTGCCCCCTTTGAGCCGTCCATGCTCGACAACGCCGTCGAAACGTTCAAGCGAAACTACGACGCGACGCATGGCGGCTTCGGATCGGCCCCGAAGTTTCCGCCTAGCGCCACGTTGCAGTTGCTGCTGCGCCAGTACGACCGAACCGGGGATCACGAGGCGCTGAACATGGCTGTGCAAACACTGCGCGCCATGGCCTTTG
>PUMX01000161.1 GCA_003552485.1 Candidatus Hydrogenedentota bacterium | reverse complement strand
TGGCGGCCCGTCCCGTTCTCCCTCGAGCCATTCGTGGTAGGCGGCAAAGTGGTGTTCTGTTCGCCACACATGGAGATCCGGGTTGTCGGCGATCTTCTCCATGTGGGGCCTTGCCCGCTCATGGTCGTCAAACAGCAACGCCATCTTTGCGTACCGGTTGGCGTAGAAGTGCGGGTCTTCCACCGTTGCCATGATATGCTCGAGGCCATCACGAATCCGTTCCCATTCGAAATCGTAGTCGGCCATAAACACGGTGGACTCGTAATAGTGTGCAACGGTGGACGCAATGCGTGCGTAGATTTTATTGCCATTTGTTCCGGGCCATTCCTCGGCGGACCGTTCGGCAAACTCGATTACTTCCCGCTGGCTACCTCCCCAACGGGGCAACAAATCCCGGACGCGGCGTGTGTGTAAAATGTGATACTCTGGGTTGAGCGTTGTCCCCCGCCGCAGCAATTCGTCGCAGGGATTACGGCGAAGATGGGCAGGTACGTAATCTTCCACGTAGTAGCGCAGGTCTTCGATGAAACCGCGGACCTGCGGCGGCACGGGCCGGGGCGAGCTGGTCGCTACTCGTGTCCAATGGGCGTACAAATGCGGGTCGACTTCATCAAGTTGTTGGGCTTCGGTGAGGATTTCCCAACAGCGGTCCAATTGTTCACGGAAAACGGGCCAGGCTTCTTCATCCACCAGGCGCCGGTAGCGGCCCCCTCGGACGAACCATCCCTTAGCGTGATGGGCTTTTGAGCGCAGAATGCGCACGGCGAGGGACTCCGGATGGGCCGTCTCCCAATAGTCCAAGCGTTCCATATGTTCGTCGAGGCGTTCCATTTCTTGTGCGGTTGTCCGTGGCGGCAAGGCGGCGTAGAAGCCATCGAGCTGCCATCCGCCACGGGTATAGCGCAGTCCATGCTCGCGTATATATGCGACCATGTGTTCGAGCGCCTCGAAGTCTTCTTGCTCGAAGAGCCAGCGCGCTTCTTCGTGCAATAGGTTGCGGTGGTTCCAACTCCGGTTATCGCGGCCTTTCGCCTCGCCGCCGTCTTTCACGGCAAATCCCGCGAGCTTCGAGCGTTCGGCTTCGTTTTCACTCAGTTCCGCATACGCCCCGCCGCCCTCGATGAAAAAGCCATAGTCGCCACAGTCCACGGCGCTGTTGTTCCGTAGCAACGCCCGCGCCTCCGCGTGTACATAAAAGCCCGCGACGCCAGCGCCATGGCTGCGGTTGTTCTCCAGGCGCGCGGCGGTGTCCTCGCCCTGAACATGAAAGCCGGTGTTGCCGTGCTCACTCGCCGTGACGCCGTGAACGTAATGCGTCCCGCCGTCCATGATCACGACGCCGACAGCCGGCCCGCCGCGGGTGAGACAATCGGCGACTTCAACGGAACCCCGTTTCAGCGCGATCAAGGCGAACAGCGTTTCAGGTTCGTTGTCTTCGTTGTCCGGCGGATCATTCGCCGCATCTTCGAAGATGAGCCCCGAAACCCTGGCCTGGGCCGCGTCGTCGGCCAACAGCGCCGAATGACGGTAACCATCGCCTGTGATGACGACCTCAGCGCCGTCGGCGGCAGTAAGATGAACGCGGTCCCGCAGGGCTATGGGCCCGGCATACACACCCTCGTCGACGATCACCGTCGCGCCGGCGCCGGCCGCGTCAATGGCCTCTTGGATGTCCGCGTAATCCGATGGGACGCGAACGATATCCCCGTCGAACGACAGATTCTCCGGCCACTCCGGCCAAACTTCCGATGCTTGCGCCCCGCCTGAACACAGTCCGGCGGCGCATAGCACGCATGAGAACAAGAGCCGCAATCGTATGGGATTCGCTGAGATACGCATTTGTACGCTACCCCTCTTGGATCAAGTGTTGGACAATGCACACATACTAGCACATTGCATTACCTTCATGATATACAAGATTTGCTGGCAAATCATCAGGGCAAGCGTGCGACCGCCAACGGCGGGGCGGAGGGGTGTGTTCATTGTGTAGACGGCCCAGTCGGAACCCGCCAACGGCCCGCGATTTCCGAGGCGTCACAGGCCATTACAAAAAAGAAAGGCGCCTACAGCTAGTACACTGCAGACGCCTGCTTCTGTGATTGTAGATGGCGCGCCTGGAGCGATTCGAACGCTCGACCTACGGCTTAGAAGGCCGTTGCTCTATCCCCTGAGCTACAGGCGCGCTGATGAGGGGCTCAGGAATTATTCCATATTATGGGACGATTGTCCACTGTTAGCGCGGATCGATTATAGGCGATCGAGGGCTTTTTCGTGGTAACGGTCCGCGTGGACCGGGCGCTGAGCGCGCTGTTCCCGGGGAAAGCGCGAGACGTACTGGCTTATCAAGTGCATGCGTTCGCTGGTGGGCGGATGCGTAGCGAACAAGGGGATGTTCGCTGTGTGGCCGCGCTCCGCCTTATAGGCCTCGAGTTGTTGCATGAAGCCGAGCAGCGCTTCGGGGTTGTATCCGGCGCGCCAGAGAAGCGCCGCCGCTATCTGATCGGCTTCGCGTTCGTTTTGGCGGCTGAAGTACGCGTGGCCCGCCGTTCCGAGGAACTGGGAAGCGATGCGCGTGAGGGTTCCGGGATCTTCTCCGAGCAGGGCGCGCATGACGATGCTGTAGCCGTACATGCGCGTGATGCCCTCGCCGTGATGCCGCGCGGCGACGTGCCCGATTTCGTGGGCCATGACGCCGGCGAGTTCGGCTTCGTTTCGGCACAGTTTCATGAGGCCGGTGTAGACGTACATGTGGCCGCCGGGCAATGCGAAGGCGTTGACCGTGTCCGGCGCGTCAATCACGGTGAAGCGGTACTCGACATCTTGACGGTGCGCGTGCTGGGCGAGTCGATGTCCGATCTCGCGCACATACGATTGCACGGCCGCATCGTCGAGAATCTCCTCACGTTCTTCGATTTCGTCGGCGAGTTCGCGCCCGAGTTGAATCTCCTGCTGAGTGTTCAACAGGTTAATCGGCTGGCCGTCGAGCGTCTCGCATCCGCCGCTTGCCAGCGCCGCCATGATGATGGCGAGGGCGAACGCCTCGCCGTGTAGCCGGCTCAAGCAGCCGTCTTGTCGTCTATTCGCTGAAAACATACGGAACTCCTGCAGTTTGCGTCACGATGCTGCGCCAGTGTCCCATGATGGCCTCGCGCGGGAAGAGCGCGTCAACCCGTGCATGGTCCGGCGTCCACCGCTATTGTATCTTGATTTCTCCGGATATTGTAGCTTGTGCGCCTTGGATCACGCTCAATTCTCGCTCATCCGCTTACAATGACCGACGGGGCCTGCGCTGATTGCTGCAAGACGCGGGCGGGAGTGATTCCTTGACATTGGATTCGGGGAATCCTAGTATGCCTCTTACGTTAAGTGAATCCGGTTCGCCTGAGCGGCGGCTCTTTCTTCCGAAGGTCTGAGCCATGTCGGCTCGTTGGTGTTGCCGGCTAACGCAGTGAAGGGGGA
>PUMX01000206.1 GCA_003552485.1 Candidatus Hydrogenedentota bacterium | reverse complement strand
GGTATTTGTTCATATGTTTGCCCGGCTGCCAGGCCGATTGTCCACTGGGTCCAGAGGGCAAAGCCGGAAATTCAAAAAAGACAGCGCAGCAGAAAATAAACTTGCTGGGAGAAAAGGAGGAGATAAGTGGTGAGTGACACCCAAAAGCTTGTAATATCGCCGTCACCGCACCTTAAAGGCAAAGAAACCGTAACAAGCGCCATGCGCGATGTCTTTATTGCTTTAATTCCGGTAACGGCTGTGGCAGTATATTTTTATCACGCTCATGCTATATTTTTAATCGGCGTATGCCTGGTCACTGCTGTGCTTACTGAGCTTCTCTTTAAGAAGCTGCAGAAGAAAAAGCCGGCTCTTCATGATTGGAGCGCTCTTTTGACCGGTTTGTTTGTGGCCCTGCTTTTTACGGCCACCACACCCTGGTGGAAAGCGGCAATCGCTACTTTTATTGCCGTAGGTATCGCCAAGGAGTTAATGGGCGGGCTGGGCTGGAACCGCTTTAACCCGGCCCTGTTCGGCAGGGTGGCATTAATTATCCTGGCCCCGCTGTTTGCCTTTGTCGATGATTGGTTTGCCCCCCTGGCAGTTCGCCTGGGCGCGGTTGACGTGGTAACCCAGGCTACTCCATTGGCCATGCTTAATGCGGGAATGGAAATGCCGCCCCTGGGGCAGCTGTTCCTGGCTTTCCCGGGAGGAGCTTTGTCTGAAGTTTCTCCACTGGCCCTTCTGATTGGAGCAGCGTACTTATTCTACAAGAAGCACATCACCTGGCATATTCCGGTATCCATGCTGGCTGCAATAGCGATTCTGACCCTGATTGCCGGCCAGAATCCGCTTTATCACCTGTTTACAGGTGGAATAATGATCGGTACTTTCTTTATGGCTACAGACTGGGTAACGAGTCCCTTTACTGATAGAGGCAAGCTGCTGTTTGGTGCCTGCATCGGTATCCTGGTAGTAATCTTCAGGCTCGGCCTTTCGCCGACTGAAGGGGTGGCTTTCTCAATCCTGATTATGAATGCCTTTGTTCCCTACATTGACAAAGCCATGAGGAGGCCGTCATTCAGTGAACCGAAAAAGCAACCCCAGGCTTCATAGTTGATTTGCAATAGTTGAGTTTGGGGAAAAGTCAAAAGCCGGGAGCGTAAAAACTCCCGGCTTTATTGTTAACACAGTCTTGCAAATAAAAAATATAAAGGATTTTCTTTGAATCTCCAGCATATTTAGGTGAGTAAAGGGAAAAACCCGCCGGTAGTTTTAAATTCACGGCTTTTTATGTATAATGGGTTTAAAAATGCAGGGCAATCTTTTATCATCACCAAAGTAAAGTAGAGGTTGATATGAAAACAATTATTGCATCTACGCTTATACTGGCGGTTATGATTTTAATTATTAGCTGTGATTTTGAACAAACAAAGGAGCAGGAGACAATCTATTTTGAAATGCCCGGCTGAATTGTCGGTGAATATACCGGACAGCTTAGAAACGGTTTGCCCCACGGTAATGGAACCTGGGACAGTTCAGTAGGCGGCCGGTATGAAGGGTCCTGGTCCGAGGGCCAATTTCACGGGGAAGGCCTATTTATTTGGCCTGATGGCAGAACTTATCAAGGTGAATGGAAACGAGGAGTCAAAGATGGTATTGGAGTGATGAAATACCCGGACGGAACCGTTTTGAAGGGCGTCTGGCAGAGGGGAAGGTATTTGGGACAATAAGACAAATACAGGTTGGAGAAGGTAGGATAATCTTAAATAGGAAGAAGTGATAGAAATGCGAACCCAGTTCAGGCTTGCTGTTGGGATCCTGGTGATAATACTTATTTCATCGATCGCTACCTACCTGAGGTGGTGGGATATTCATATCACCATAGGGGCATACTTCGCACATCACTGGTTGTCAATAATTGCCAGTGCGTATGTTCTTATTTTTGTACCCCTGTACGCCATTATGAAACGCTATACGTCGGCTAATCGTGCCGCTCTCTTAAAGCTTCACGTTTTTGGCAACCTGGTGGCTGTAATGTTTATTTCTATTCATTTTGCCCAGCAGATGGGACGCCCTGCAGATTTTGCCCCCGATCTGGGCACTGGATTGGCCGCATTTATTCTGATCGCGATCATTACAATTACCGGTTTTATCCTGCGATTCGGACTGATGCCCAAAAAACGTCAGTCTTGGTACTTGATTCACACCGGAGTTGGCCTTTCCTCCCTTATTGTCATTATAATCCATGCGTTAAGAAATTTCGGGCTTATGTAAAGGCCGGCCCGGCCGCCAGTCAAATAAGCATTCAAGATTGTAAATGTTAAACGTATAATATTTGTTGACAACCATGTTAAAAATACTAAAAAACCGAACCTTTATTCTGGTATTTGCCTTTGTTTCAGGCCTGCTCTTTAGTGATTTGGCTCAGCAGGCAGGGCCTTTAACCATGCCCGCCCTGGCCTTTGTTTTAACTATTTCTGCAACCCAGTTATCATTACAGCAGTTCAGGCCTTTAAAGATGATAATACGCCCGATAATTTTTGCGATATTATTGAATTACCTTTTACTGGGTGCTGTTATCCTGGTCTTGGCCTGGCTGCTTATGCCAACTCGGGATTTATGGATTGGCTACGTGCTGGTTGCCGCCGCGCCCCCGGGAATTGCGATAATACCCTTTACCTATATTTTAAAAGGTGATTTAAGATCATCGATGACAGGCACATTTGGGGCTTTTCTACTATCTTTGCTGTTAACCCCGACCATCGTCTATCTCTTTACCGGAGAAGCTGCAGTGTCCCCGTACCGCTTATTAAGCACAATAATTTTGCTTATCCTGTTACCCTTTTTCCTTTCCCAGCTTTTACGAAAGAGCAGGGCCAATTTATATATCGCAAAATGGAGGGGCACCATGGTAAATTGGGGGTTCTTCCTGGTCATTTCCACTGTAGTAGGCCTAAACAGCAACGTTTTTTTAAAAGATTATCATGTTCTTATACCTGTTTCTATTGTTGCAGCAGTAAGTTGTTTTGGCCTGGCTTATTCAGTGGAACTAATTGGGAAAAAATTGTATCTCAACGAGCCGGAGCGCATCAGTTATATATTGCTTTCAACCATTAAAAATTCCGCTTTTGCCGCGGCTGTAGGGCTCGCGCTTTACAGTGAAGCTGCATCTGTGCCTGGAGCGGTAATAAGTGCCTGGTATGCCCTGTATTTCGTGCTCATGGGCATGAGAGCCGACAAGAAAAGTAAAATGGATAATCCAAAAGAAGCAGAGTAACGGGAGCGGCAATAATAAAGAAGCTGCCGGGCCAAAATAACGAGAAGCAGTGAATAGTCACCATTCATCCGGTTTCAAAAAAAAATAGAACCGGAATTTCATATCCCGGTTCTATTTGGTGCGCCCGGTAGGTTTTGAACCTACGGCCTCCTGCGCGTCAAGCAGGCGCTCTCCCCCTGAGCTACAGGCGCATTTCTTATGGC
>PUMX01000180.1 GCA_003552485.1 Candidatus Hydrogenedentota bacterium | reverse complement strand
CGGCTCGTCCCCTCCTTTGGCGTCCCCGCGCGGCTGAACACGGCAACCAGCGGCGGCCGCCATAACCACCCGTTCGAGGAACTGCGCCGAGGGGATGGAGAAAGTGATGTTGAGTAAGGCTTTCTGGCTGTTTGCGTGCAGCGTGACTATGGCGGGCGTGATTGCATTGACCGGCTGTGAGGGTCCGCCTCAGCCGGAAGACCGCCCGGATGCGCAAGTCGTCGAGGAAGATTTTGAGCCCGCCGAAGGCGACCGCCTTATCTTTCATATGGCGGCGGAGATGGACCACCTCAATCCGTATACGTCCAGCGACGCATCGGAATCGGAAGTGAACGGCTATATCTTTGAAGGCCTGCTCGAGCGCAATCCGGAAACGCTCGATATGGAGCCCCGGATCGCCGAATCGTGGGACGTTAGCGACGATCATCTCGTGTACACCTTCCATCTGCGCGACGACGTGCATTTTTCCGACGGCGAACCGCTTACCGCGGAGGATGTTGTCTTCTCCTTCGAAACTGTTCTCGATCCCGAAGTCATGGCGCCGCATCTTCGGAATTATTTCGCCGACATTGAGGAAGTGGAGCTTGTAGACGAGCACACGGTGCGCTTTACCTGCTCGCAACCCTACTTCCGCCACCTCATCATGATCGGCGGGCTGCCGATTTTGCCCAAACACATTTATGGCGAGGACGATTTCAACAACCATCCCAATAACCGCAGCCCGATCGGCTCCGGGCCGTATGTTTTCCACGAGTGGCGAACCGGCCAGCGCGTGGTGCTGCGCCGCAACGAGAATTACTGGCGGGAGAAGCCGTACATCAAGGAGCGGGTGTTCCAGATTATCACGGAACACAACTCCGCCTTCCAGGTGCTCAACCAGCAGGGAATGGATGTCATGGAGTTAACGCCCGAGCTGTGGACGCACCGGGCCAGCCGTCCGGAATTCGAACAGAACTTTCAGAAGTTCACTTACTATGCGCCCCGCTACAGCTACATCGGCTACAACATGCGGCGGCCGCTGTTCGAAGACAAGCGCGTGCGTCGAGCGCTCACGATGTTGTTGGACCGCGAGCAAATCCTCGAACAAATCCATTACGGCCTGGGCCAGGTCATAACCGGCAATTTCTTCATCGACAATCCCGAGTACAACGAGGAGCTCGAGCCGTGGCCTCACGATCCCGAAGCCGCCCGTGAACTGCTGGGCGAGGCCGGCTGGTCCCGGAATGATGACGGCGTCATGGAGAAGGACGGGCGGGAGTTCCGCTTCGAGCTTATCATTCGCGCGGACAGCCCGACGGACGAACAGATCGCCACGGTGTTTCAGGAAAGCCTGCGTCGGGCGGGCATCCAGATGCGCATTCGTCGCCTGGAATGGGCGAGCCTGCTCCAACAGGTGGACAGCCGTGAGTTCGACGCCGTGCGGTTGGGCTGGTCCATGCCGCCAGATCCCGATCCGTACCAAGTGTGGCATTCCTCTCAGGCCGAAGGCGGCTCGAACCATGTGGGCTTCGACAACGAAGAAGCCGATGAGATCATCGAGGAGGCGCGGCAGACCTTCGACGATGAGCGCCGCACCGAGTTGTATCGGCGTTTCCATGAGATTGTGCACGAGGAGCAGCCCTACACGTTCCTTTTCTGCATGGAGGTGCTGTTGGCGGTGGACAACCGGGTGCGCGGAATCAACATATACCCCTACGGCCCGGATTCCCGTGAATGGTATGTTCCCGCCGAGCTTCAACGCTATGCGGTTAATTGACGCCTGCTACAGGACGCTGGATAAGACCTGAGAAGGGAGATTAGTGAAAGCCTACATCATTCGGCGGCTGTTGCTGATGATCCCGACGTTTATCGGGATCACCCTGATCACGTTCTTCGTTATTCAACTCGCGCCGGGCAATCCGGTGTACATCATGCTGCATCAGGCCGAAGGCGCCATGGAGGCCGACGCCGCCACCGAGCGGATCATCGAGCAACTCACTGAACAGTACGGCCTGGACCGGCCCATCTGGGAACAATACGTTGACTGGTTGGGCAGCATCGTAACGCTGGACTTTGGCAATTCCTTCCGGGACGGACGGCCGGTGATCGAGAAGATTGCTGAACGATTGCCGGTCACGCTAGAGCTGAGCATCATCTCGATTTTCCTAACCTACATCATCTCCGTGCCCATCGGCGTGTATTCCGCCACGCATCAGCGCACTTGGGGCGACAATATCACCACGGTTGTCTTGTTTATCCTTTACAGCATGCCGTCGTTCTGGGTGGCGATGCTGCTGATCTTCTTCTTGGGCGGCGGCCAGTTCCTGAATTGGTTTCCGATCCACGGGCTGCACTCCTATGGGGCTGAAGATTACCCCTTGCACTGGTGGCTCATCGATCATATCTGGCATCTCGTGCTCCCTGTGTTCTGCCTGACCTATACGGGGTTGGCCGTGTTGTCGCGGTATGCCCGCTCGGGAATGATCGAACAAGTCCGGCAGGATTACATCCGCACGGCGCGGGCGTACGGTTTCAGCGAGAAAGTCGTTATCTTCAAGTATGCCCTGCGGAATTCGCTGATCCCGATCATCACCCTCATGGCGACGCTCTTGCCCACCCTGCTAAGCGGCAGCGTGATCATTGAACGCATCTTCACGATCCAGGGCTTGGGCCTGCTCGCCTTCGAGGCGGTGTTGACCCGCGATTACCCGGTCATGATGGGCATCCTCGCCATTTCGGCGGTACTCACGTTACTGGGCCTTATCCTAAGCGACATTATGTACGCTATCGCTGATCCACGGATTCGATTCGAATGAGCGATCTACAACAGACGTTTCAAGAAGCGCCGGAACCGGAACCAACTGAACACGAAGTGGTTCGCGCCGAGCGCCAGGGTTACTGGCGGCTTGTGTGGCGCCAGTTCCGAAAGAACCGGCTGGCCATAACGGGCCTTTGCATTGTCTTCTTCTTCTTCGCCTTGGCCCTGCTGGCGCCCGTGCTTGCGAGCGAGCGACCGATATACGCGGTAATCGACGGCGAGAGCTACTGGTTTCCCATCGTGCGCGATATCCCCGAGTTGCGCCCCATAGATTTTTCGACTTGGGAACCCGCTGATGATGAGTACGCGCTGTATACGCTGGTTCCCCATGACCCGAAGACCATCGATTTGCTGCGCCGGCTCGAGAGTCCCAGCGGGGACCATTGGCTGGGCACCGACGACCGTGGGCGCGACGTGTTGAGCCGCATCATCTGGGGAAGCCGTATCAGCATGAGCATCGGATTCATCGCGGTGGGCATCTCGGCGGCCATCGGTATCGTAATTGGCGCGTTGGCCGGCTACTATGCCGGCATTGTAGACAACATCGCCCAAAGACTCATCGAGATTGTCATGTGCTTTCCGGTCTTGGTGCTGATCCTCGCGCTGCTGGCGTTCATGCCCCGGCAAAGCATCTACATCATCATGGTGGTGCTGGGCGTTATCGG
>PUMX01000325.1 GCA_003552485.1 Candidatus Hydrogenedentota bacterium | reverse complement strand
GGGTGCGTGTGGAGCGGCTGGACTGGATTGAGCCCCGTTCACGCCAGACGCTGCGCTATGAGCGCTATGTCGCCACGCTATGCGAATTAATGCCGGCGCTCGATGTCGCCGAGCTGGAAGGCCGCGGAGATGCATTACTCGTTTCGGGTGTGTAAACTACCCGGGGACTGTGTGCTTTTTGGGGTCGCGTCGCAAGAAGAGGAGAAAATGTATCCATGTGTATCTGTTACCCAAAGTGTTTTCGTATATCCGGGTTCGTTCTGTTCGTCTCGTTGATACTGTTTCCCGGCCTGAGCGCAGGCCAAGGGGATGGGCTGCTTATGCGGGATGGCGTCAGCGTCTTTCCTTTAGGTAGCTATGATCTTCCCAGCGACGAAGCTGAGTTAGAGGCCATGGTGGAAGCCGGCTTCAATTTGTTTGGTTGCCGGAATGAGCAGGACCTGGACCGCGTAGAAGATCATGGCGTGTATGGATGGGTTCGATTGCGCATGGAGGACGGCGCCACCGACGCGCTCCGGGAGCAGGTCGAGTCGTTAAAGGACCATCCAGCCTTGGCGGTCTGGCATGGCCCCGACGAGTTTGTGTGGCATCTGTCCTCGGGCGCTAGCCACTTGGCGGACGCGGGCCTCGAGAGACAGGACTGGTGGACTCTTGATGAACGCGCTTTGGAGCATGCCGAAGAGCACATCGAGGAACGTATGCCCCGCCTGATTGAAGGAATCGAGCATGTGCGCGCCACTGATGATGGAAAGCATCAGATTTGGTTCAATGAAGCGCGCCAGAGCGATCTTCAGTACACTCGTCAGTACATTGATTACATCGATATCACTGGAGCGGACGACTATCCCGTCAAGCCGAGGCATCGCTACATAAACCGCGTAGGTCCGGGCGTAAGCCGCTGGCTGGAGGTCGGAAAGGGCCGGCCCGTTTGGTATGTCTTGCAGGCGTTTGCGTGGGATGAACTCGACGATCCGGATGTCGATGAACCGACGTATCCGAGTTTCTCCGAATCCCGTCATATGGCCTATTCCTCCTTAACCCATGGAGCGAGCGGGCTGCTCTATTGGGGATCTCACCGCATGCAATCCGAGGAGTTCGAGCAGTTTCAAGCCGCGCTGTTCAGTTTGGTCAGTGAGATTGACCAATTGCAGCCCTTCTTGACCGCGCCCGAGCTGGCGCAGGTGAGCGTGCGAGACGTGCCCGAGATTCCGGACGGGGAAGACCGTAGCACGGCCATCAAGCGCGAGTTGGATCCCGGCGTCAGCCATATGGCGCGCCGCTTTGGAAGGGATTGGATCATCGTCTTGGTAAACGAGCATGACGATCCGAAAATGGGTGTCGAGGTCCGTGGCCTGGATCATCTAAACGGAGAAGAGCTGAAGTTGCTCTACGGTTCAGAAGAACTTGAAGTGAGAAGTGGACGCATCGTCACCCGATTGCGGCCGCTCGAGGTCAAGGTCTTTGCTACGGACCGCAAATGGGAATCCGAAGACCAGCAAGGACGCGATTATCCTGGCACGGGATTCGACGCGGAGTAAGCCTGCGGCAGTCACTATTGCCCGCGCGGCGATACTGCATTTGGCCGCCCGCTGCTTTCAACGAATGGGGCGGGCGGCTATGCCGTGCTCCTGGCCGCAATCTGCCGGAGCATGCCGTTGAAGACGTATACATGCAAGGGATAGACGCTATACCAGTAGGCGAATCCGATCAGTCCGTGCGGGTAGTAGTACGCTGTTTGCCAAAGCTTCGTAGCGCCGTCATCCGTGGGGGCGAGTTGGAACTCGAGCCAAGCCTTGCCGCCGGTCTTCATTTCCGCCTTAAGCAATAGGCGCTGGTTCTCTTGAATGTCCTCCACACGGAAAAAGTCCAGGGCCTCGCCGCGGAATAGCTCGCGCGGGTCACGCCGTCCCCGGCTCAGGCCCACCCCTCCGAGCCGCTTATCAATGAAACCGCGAAGCCGCCAAAGAGTGTTGGCGAAATACCAACCGTTCTTGCCTCCGATGGATTTGGTGACTTCAAAAACCCGCTCAAGCGGCGCCTGGATAATGGTCTGCCGTTGGTGTTGCTTGAGATTCGTCGTTTCGCTCAAGAACTCAACGCTGTCGCCGCTGGCGCCGGTCCAATGCGTCTCGACATATCCTTCGTCTTTCAGGGGCGCCAGCGCATCCCGCACGGCCTCGTGATAGCTTTGGGGCTGAAAGGAGAAGACCGCCAGCGCGTCGTGGTTTTCACACACGGTCCTGCTCGACAGGCTCTCGATGATTGTGCTCGCGAGCGAAACAGGGACGGGCGTAACCAGGTTGAGCCAATACGACGAGAGCTTCGGAGTCAACACCGGCACGGGAATCATCAGCCGCTTGAGGTTAAGCTCACGGGCGACGGCGAGCATCATTTCCTTATACGTCATAATCTCTGGAGAGCCGATGTCGAATGAACGCCCGGTGGCCGCTGGATTCTCGGCGGACTCCATCAAGTAGCGCAACGCATCGGCGATGCCGATGGTTTGGGTTTCCAGGTTCACCCATCGGGGCGTCACCATGATCGGAAGTTTGTTGACAAGGTGAAGAATCACCTCGAAGGACGCGCTTCCCGCTCCAATGATCACCCCGGCGCACAGCTCGGTCAATGGAACCGTTCCGCTTCCCAGGATACGCCCCGTGGCGTGCCGGCTCACCAGATGCTTGGACTTTGCGTTGGCGTTCTTGCCGAGCGCCCCAAGGTAGATGATCCGCTTTACGCCCGCTTCCTCGGCGGCCTCTAGAGTATTGCGCGCCGCCCGCTCCTCCTTGGCTACGAGGTCGCCGCCGCTATCCGCCATCAGGTGCACCATGTAATAGACGAGGTCAATCCCCTGCATCGCGGCAAGCAAGGAGTCTTTATCTAGAACGTCGCCTTGGCGAATGTCGACGCCGGGCCATGGCTTATCCTCGACTTTAGCGGGATTGCGCACCAGGCAACGAACCTCGTACCCTTTCTCCCGCAACCGGGGAACGAGCCGCCCTCCGACGTAACCTGTCGCGCCCAATATGAGAATCTTGGTCATGGAACGCAGTATAGCATGGCGGTTACTGAACGTCTTGGTAGCTGTCGGGTTAACGCCGCTCCTACCCCTCATTCCACAAAGAGAAAAGACCGCCGGCACACGGCGGCCTTTCGGGATAGCGCACAACCGTTACAACGCGGGAAGCAGCTAACCGGCGGTTTCCCGCCAGTCGTTAAGAATGGCGCGAAGCCGTTCGACCTCGCCGGGAAAATCGTTCGCCACTTCATCTTCTTCGTATGGATCTTCCGCGATGTTGAACAGCTCGATTTCATCGTCGCCGTGATCGATCAGCTTCCAGTCGCCGTCGCGCACCGCCCACAATCGGTTGGCGTGGTTCCAGTAAAACTGGCGCGGCCCGAAGCTAGCCTCTCCATTAAACAGTGGGCGCAGGTCTTCGCCTTCGAGTTCCCAGACGGGATCG
>PUMX01000110.1 GCA_003552485.1 Candidatus Hydrogenedentota bacterium | reverse complement strand
GCTGGCTTCGCGTTGAGCGGGCGCGTGATACGCTGGCAACACGTCGATGAGTTCCGCGTCGATCTCGGGTTGGAGACCCGGCGCCAGTGACATAGCGTAATCGAAATAGCCCATGGCATGCTCGAGCCTCCCCATGCTCAGCAGGCATCGTCCAATGCCGTACGCCGCCTCCGCCGCCATTACGGCGTAGTGTCCTTGGGGTTCGATGCCGAGCAGCGTCATGAAATGGTCTATAGCCAAATGATGCTGGCCGTCGTCCTTGTGGATTCGGCCAAGGCTCAAGTGGGCCTCGAGTTCGTCATCGTAGATAGGGGCGTGCTCAAGTGAGTCGAATCGCTCGGTCTTCTGCTCCCGATATAGGGCGAGCACCTGCTCATAATGCCGGCGGGCGCCAGGCATGTTGTCCAGTAGATCCTCGTAGGTGACTGCTAGGTTAAAATGCACGCGGATGCTGTTGGGGTTCTTCGCCAAGGTGGCCCGGTAAAGCGTCTCATTGTCGCGCCAATCTTGATTGCGCGCGAGCGTTAGGGCGATGAATACGAGGCCCACGGCGAACACGGCGGCGTGCGCCACATAGCGGGGCCAGTGTTGTGCGGGCGCTTGAGACTTGCGCACGGCGTCCTGCGTTGCTTTGTCGAACATATGCCAGGGTATGCGCTTGGAGACGCGTGTGTGCAGCACTTCGACAAACGCCCACACGAACCCAAACAGCGGCACGTAGAGCCAATGCTCCGCCATGGGCGCGTTAAGCGGAATGATGCCGGAAATCGGAAACCATGTTACAAGGAACCACGTTAGTCCCAACGACGCCCGCCACTCGCCGCGGCGATAAAGAACAATCACACCCGCCACAATCGCGGCAAAGAAAAGGAAGCCTGTACCCGCGATAGCTGTGGGGACGCCGTCGAGCGAGCGCTCCATATGCAGGCCAACCGGTGCGAAAATGAGACGGATGTAGAGCGCGAACGCCTGAAATGTTTCCGTCAGGCGTTGGGTGAACGGCGCCACCGGCCCTTCCACCATTTCCCCAAAACGCAGAACGGTCATACGCAGCGCGCCATAGACGCCCACTACTACGGCTGATACCGCCACGGGAATGAGCGCGCGCCAACGCAACCAGCGCCGATCGCCGCCGTCAGGCGGCAGGAGAGCCAACACCAGCAGCAGTGCGGGTAGAATCGTTGCGGATTCCTTGCATAGCACGGCGGCAACGGTAAATGCGCCACAAAGCGTCACTCGCAGCAGATACCATCCCCCGCTGCCCCAATCGAAAGAGGCATCATGCGCTTCATGGCCAGCTTCAGTTTCTTTGTAGCGCTTGGGCGCGGCGACTACAAGCGCCGCCATCATGAATGCGGCAGCCATGGGGTCGGCGCGGCCGCTGATGTATGTTACCGCCTGTGTATGGAGCGGGTGAACCACATAGAGTAGTGGCGCGGCCGCTTGCACAAAACGTGGCGCGTCCAAGCGGTTTAGCAGGGCCAAGACCAAAATGGCCGTAAGTAGGTGCCAGAACAGGTTGGTTGCATGAAACAACATGGGGCTAACATCGGGAATCCCCCACGTTTCGGGCTCGCCCTCCGGGCGGCCATGTGAGAGAGCGAAGTCGGCCATGAAACTCGCGGCCACCAGCGGCCGATAGAAGTTGCCCTGCCCGCGTCCGAACGCATGCTGATCCTCCTGAAACAACTGGAGGAATTGCGCGGGGTCCTGAACATGCCTGTGAATTAACACAGAAGATACATCGTCCCACACGAACTCATTGTCAAATGTGTTCACGTAGGCGACGCCGCCAGCCAGCACCACCGCTAGGATTACCGCCATGCGGAATTGGCGTTCGGACAGTGTCGGAATCATCGCCGATATGAGACTTCGAACATCTCGTTGGTGGCCAAGTATTCGAACCGGATACCCCGGTTACGTCCGATAATCTCATCGAAGCGCAGGCCCAAGAATTCTTCGCCGGGGGCGACCTGCACCCGTTCCCGCCGGTCTTCAGCGGGTAGATAGACTTCCAGGAAGGCCATCGTCTGTCCGGTTTCCTGGTCGGTGTAGAAGCCTCTGATCTCGACCTGCGGCCGATCTAGTTGCAGTTGGGCCCGGTCAGCGTACCTATCAAACCGCTCGTTGTCCGGCTCCAGGACTTTGAGGGCTTCAACGCCAAACACCACTAGCGACCATGCCTCCCGATCATTGGCTTCCCGGATCATATCCTCGATGTCGCCTGCAGCGCGGCTGATTCCTTCGGGGCCGTTCTCGGTGTTTCGATACTCGTTTCGCACGCTTCGTAAATCTTGCAGCGCCCGTTCCTTCGCGTCTTCGGGAACCCTGGCGCCGGCACGCATGTATTGCTGTTGCACGGAGGAATAGGCTCCCCGCAGATCAGATGCGATCTCTCCAGCCGACGGCGGAGGCGGCTCCTCTTCCTCGGGCTCCGGCTCGGGTTCGGGGGCGCAACCAGCCAGAAGAGTTAGAACGAGGAGTACAGCGAGGATGCGTGGCAAGTACTTCGAGAGAGAACTCATGAGCTTTCCTTTTCTCGCGGCGATCATAGTCAATTGCTTAACTTACAGAAGGATTATAAGCGGTTGCAGCGACTCCGCGCAAATGGCTTAATCGGCGGACGGACCAGCGAGCTCAGCGAGTGACATTTCCTTTGATGTTCCTATGTTAGTCCTGGGCTCACCCTTACCAGCCTCTTAGAGCGGCAGATTGATGGGCGCTCGTGGCGTACGGGCAAGCATTGATTGAGAAGCCCGTAGATGGAGGCGGGGATCATCGCGGCGGGGGGGGCGCCAAGACCTCTCATTCCCTGTTTGCAGAGCGCGAGCGCTCTGGCCGAAGCTATTGTAGCGGAGTTGGGGCCTGTTTGTGTACAATCTCTCACGTTCAGTTTCCCATGCGTGCGGGGTTTGTGGAGGGAAGGATAAGCAATGTCGAGAATCTTACTAGTCGACGACGATGTGGACCTCGCCGAACTCGTTCAAACCAAGCTCACGTCCGACGGACATCAGGTGGAAGTTACCAATACGGGCAAAGGCGCTTTTGAAATCGCCAAGAGGTTTAAGCCTGATATCGCCATTCTTGATGTGATGCTGCCCGAGGTGACCGGGTATCAGATATGCCGGCGCATCCGCAAAGATCCCGAATTGTACCGGATCGGCATCCTGGTGCTCACGGCCCTTGGCGAGGAGCCGGAAGTGCTTCATGGCCTGGAGCAGGGCGCCGATGACTATTTGGCCAAGCCGTTCAAATTCGAGGATTTGCAGGAAAAGCTCTCCAGTTTGGAAGCGCTGCTTGAGGCCATCAATCAACGGAATCCAATCACCCAGCTTCCCGGCACGGATGCCATTAAGCGTGAGATCAATTTCCGATTGACGCGAGGCAGCGCTATTGCGGCATGCTACATAGACGTGGTGGGCTATAAGCCCTATTGCGCGGTTTATGGCAGGGAAGGCCATCAGCGCGCG
>PUMX01000387.1 GCA_003552485.1 Candidatus Hydrogenedentota bacterium | reverse complement strand
CGACGACAACGCCCGCAAAAGTTCCGCCGGCAAAGGACAACCATGAGATGCTTGAACGCGTGATGGAAGCGGAGAAAGAAGCAATCGCAGGTTACAGCAAACGAGCGGAACAAGCCGACGCTTATGGCGACAAGGGGCTTCAAGTATCCTTGGAAGACATGGTCCGGGACGAAACCTCTCACTATGAAGAATCCGAACGCATCCTTCGCGAGTGGAACACTTAAGGTGGGGTCCGTTTTGCAAAGACCGCAACACGCAACAGCCGACACACATACGTGACCAAAGCGCTTGGCCCGTCAACCGCACGGGCCAGGCGCTTCGCGTTTTTCGGTGGGGCGGCCGGGCTTTTCCGCCGCCAACTTGGGAATCAAGCACGAGAAGGAGGATCGTACGGTGAAGAACTTACCGAGCCGACGGGAGTTTCTGGCGGGCGCGACGGCCGCGGCCGCTTTGGCCGTGACGTCGAAAGCGCGGGGAGAAGAAACAGCCGGTGGCCAATCGCCTGACTGGCGAATTGGAATCTACACCCGCCCCTGGAATGAGTTCGACTATCGTGAAGCCCTAGATGATATCGCGGAAGCGGGATATGAGCACGTAGGGATTATGAGCGGCGCTATGTTGTCAGCGGACACGACGGTCGAAGAAGCCGCCGCCGTCGGCGAAGAGTGCAGGGAGCGCGGGCTCAGCATTCCGTCGGCGTACGCCTTTGGCTACACGGTGCAGGATTCTCTCGAATCAGGCATCACCATTCTGCGCCGCATGATTGATTGTTGCGAGGCGGCGGGCGTCGAGGACCTCCTCATGGGAGGTACCGGAAACTTCAGACATCACACTCCGTACTACGAGGGCATTGCTGAGTGTTGCCCCTACGCCTATGAAAAAGGCGTAAGCATTAGCCTGAAGCCTCATGGCGGTTTCAACGCGAGCGGCCAGCAATGCCGCATGATCGCCGAGCAAATCGATGAACCGAACTTCGGCGTATGGTACGACCCGGGCAACGTCTTCTTCTACTCCTACACCGGTCTCGATCCCGTGGATGATGCGCCGACGGTGGACGGAAGCGTGGTGGGCATGAGCGTGAAGGATTACGAGCATCCCCGTGACGTAGCGCTGACGCCGGGAACCGGCATGGTCGACTTTCCCGAGGTGTTGCGTATTCTCCGCGATGGCGGATTCACCAGCGGACCGCTCGTCGTCGAGACACTGAAACCGGGCTCGAGAGAGGAATTGCTGGCCGAGGCCATCCAGGCGCGGGAATACCTCGAAGGAATCATCGCGGAACTGGCCTAGCCTTTATCGCTTTGACCCCAGCGCGGGCAAGTGAATGATGGGACTGGACACTGCGAAGAGACGGGTTCGTGTTTGTACCGGCGCGGCATTGGGCTTCAGTTAAATCCACCCGTCGGGCGACAGGAAAACGGGATAGACAAAAGGGGGTATGGACATGACAGACCAGATTCGATGGGGCGTGATTGGCTCGGGCGGCATCGCCAAGCGGCGGACTATCCCCGAGGGAATCGTGCCCGCGCCAAACGCTACGCTCACGGCCGTGTTTGACACCAACGCGGATGCAAACGCCGAAGTGGCCAACGCTTTTGACGCGAAAGCAGCGCGAAGCCTGGACGAGTTGCTGCAAACCGACATTGACGCCGTGTATGTGGGTAGCCCGGTCCATGCGCATTACGATCACGTCATGGCCTGCGCGGCGGCGGGCAAGCACGTACTGTGCGAAAAGCCGCTGGGCATGTCGCCCGGCGAGGCGGAAGTAATGATCGCAGCCTGTGAAAAGCAGGGCATACAGCTGGGTTGTGCGTTGATGATGCGGTTCCTGGCGCAACACCGGGAGGCTCGAAGGCTCATCGATCAGGGCAAATTGGGCAAACCAGTGTATGCACGGGCGCAGTTGTCCTGCTGGTTCCCGCCCATGGAAGGCGCATGGCGCCAGGATCCCAAGCTCGGCGGCGGCGGCTCGCTGATCGACCTGGGCGGCCACTGCGTCGATCTGCTCGAGATGTTCTTCGGCAAGGTCGTCAAGGTCGCGTGTTTCATCAACAATACGGTACATGACTACGCCTCGGAAGACAGCGCCGTGACGCTGTTAGCCTTCGAGAACGGCGCGATGGGGAGCGTGGACACCTTCTTCTGCATTCCCGACGCCAGCAGCAAGAACGCGCTGGAGCTATATGGTTCCATGGGCAGCATTCACGCCACTGGCACCATCGGCCAAGGCGAGGCGGGCGAAATGACGGCCTATTTCGAGGAAGAAACCGGCGGTTATGACGCGCAACAGACGCGTGGCGGCGGCGAAGGCGTCACCATCGCGCCGGAACCCGTCAATATGTACAAGGCGGAAATCGAGAGCTTCAGTCAAGCCCTGCTTGATGGCAAACCCTCGCCCGTAGGACATGAGGTGGGCTTGCGCAGCCAGCAAGTGCTCACCGCGTGTTACGAGTCGGCCGCGAGTGGCAAGGCCGTCACCCTATTGTAAGCGGAATCATCGGTTGCGGCGGCCAAGCCGCCGCAACTCTTCTTGACGATTGGAGCGTCCTCGATATGTCCAAAATCCTTATGCCCATCGGCGACGCCACGGAGATGATGGACACACTCTATCCCTTCTTCCGGCTGGCTGAAGAGCAGTTCGAGGTGGTCGTAGCAGGCCCCGAAGCGCGTTTGTACAACGGCGTCGCTCACGAAATACCTCCCAACCCGAGCGTGCCTTGGGATATCACCCAAGAGCGCCCTTCCTATCACATCGAAGCGGCCATTGCGTTTCGCGACGTGGACCCGCCGGAGTACGCGGGCCTGTTTCTGTCCGGCGGGCGTGCGCCCGAATATCTGCGATACAATCGAGACCTGTTAAGAATCACCCGGCATTTCGTCGATGCCAATCAGCCGATCGCCGTGGTATGCCACGGTATCGAGATCCTCGCGGCCGCTGGAGGTCTTGAAGGTGGGCGGCGCGTAACGACCGTTGCCAAATGCGAACTCGATATCACGCAGTTTGGCGGCGTCTACGTGAACGAGCCGTGTGTGGTCGATGGAAACATTGTGAGCGCTCGAACCTGGAACGACTACGGCTCGCCGTTCTTCCACGAGTTCATCACAAGGCTGCGAGAAAACCAGCCCAGGTAGCGAAGACGGGGGCATAACCCTCTCCAGCTTTTCCCCTTTTGACACGTGCTCGGAAACATAGGTAGACAGCCGGCGTTCCTTGGCGAGAACAAACAGGCCAGCACACGTGGCCCCGCCCGAAACCTAAAAGGAGGCAATGAAGACAATGCGTTGGACAATTATACTGCTTGGCCTGCTCGCGGGAACCCAAGCCATGGCCGCCAGCGCCGAGGTGGCATTTGTTCACGTCGAGGGTCAGGCGTGCCTGGACCACATCGAGATACATGGCCTCGAGGCCGGTGAGTTCGATCCCGCCTTGTGGCTCGATGAACAGTTTCACATCCTCCCTGATGCGCGTCATCCGT
>PUMX01000432.1 GCA_003552485.1 Candidatus Hydrogenedentota bacterium | reverse complement strand
GCCGCTGGATGCGCGATACCCACAACCGAATTCATGGCCGATAAGGCGGCGGCGAATTTCTGTGACGAATTTGTGTTCCGGGTGGATGATCCCGATCACACACAATCCAGCGAAGCGGAAGCCGCGCGTGAATCGTTCAATAATCTGTTCGGAGACGGCGATGCTGGCGGACGCATAAGCGATGAAGGTCTCGA
This sequence comes from Candidatus Hydrogenedentota bacterium, assembly GCA_003552485.1. Lineage (GTDB taxonomy): Bacteria > Hydrogenedentota > Hydrogenedentia > Hydrogenedentales > SLHB01 > PUMX01. The sequence goes on along the minus strand of PUMX01000432.1, from coordinate 3,289 downwards.
CGCCTTTCGCCGGCTTTTCGGCGACTAGGCCGCAGTCAAAGTTAAGATTTCGGGACTTCTTGACGCTTATAGGGTTGTATAGAGGGTGTGAAGAATCTCTTGGGAGCCTGAGGGCGGCGCGCGTATTGATATGGAACAATTAGAAACTCCGCTGCAAGAGTATAACTTGCTTGTGGTCGACGACAGGCCTAACATCCGCCGCCTGCTCGCCGCCGCGTTCCGCGATCGTGGTCTGGCTGTTACTACTGCATCCAATGGCGACGAAGCCGTGGGCTGTATCGAGGAACAGCCCTTCGACATCATCATCACGGACCTGAAGATGCCCGGACGCGACGGCATCGGTGTCTTGCGCGCGGCTAAAGAGCGCAATGTCGAAACCGAGGTCATCGTCGTCACAGCCTACGGCACCATGGAGACCGCTGTCGAAGCCATGCGGCTGGGCGCCCATGACTTCATCGCGAAACCCTTCAAACTCGCGGAAATCGAGCTGAAGGTCAATAAGATTCTGCAGAGCAAGCGTCCAGCAGCGCCCGCGGGAGGGACCGCCACAGAAGATCAGACGACCCGGATTGTGGGCGGCAGTTCGGCCACCCAGCAGTTGCTCAAGATGATTCGCAAAATTGGTCCAAGCCGAAGTTCCGTACTCATCACAGGCCCTAGCGGAACGGGGAAGGAACTGGTGGCCCGCGAGATCCATGACGCCAGCAAGCGGCACGACAAGCCATTCATCGCGCTCAACTGCGCCGCCCTGGCGCCGGGCGTGCTCGAGAGCGAACTCTTCGGCCACGAGAAAGGGGCGTTCACGGGCGCGGTCACACAACGGGTCGGACGCTTTGAACGGGCGCACAACGGCACGCTATTTCTCGATGAAGTCGGCGAGATTGATCCCAGCATTCAGACCAAGCTGCTGCGCGTGCTGCAAGAGAGCGAGTTCGAGCGGGTCGGCGGAACGGAAACTCTGCGGACTGACGTCCGCGTCGTGGCGGCGACCAACCGGGACTTGCGCGAGGCCATCGCGCGAGGCCTGTTCCGCGAAGATTTCTACTATCGCCTCAATGTATTCTCCGTTCATGTGCCGCCATTGCATCAGCGGCGCGGGGATATTCCAGACCTCGTCGAGCATTTCCTGGCCAAACTGAGCGAGGATACCGGCAAGAATGTGCGCGAACTGGACGAACCCGTCATGGAGCTGTTCATGAGGTACCCGTGGCCGGGCAATGTGCGGGAGTTGGCCAATGTGCTCGAGCGCGCCGTGGTCCTCGCCGAAGGCCAAGCTGTCACGGTTGACGACATCCCGCACGAGATGTTCTTTGAACCGGAGCAGCCGCAAACCGAAACCAGCCCGAGAACCGCCGTCGACTCAGCGCCCAGCGGCCAAGCTTCACTAATCGAACGCACGGACCAGATGGAAAGCGAACTCATCTACGGCGCGCTGCAGCGGTTCCGTTGGAACAAAACCAAGACCGCCGAGCACCTCGGCCTGAAACGCACCACCCTCCAGTACAAGATCAAAAAGTACGGCCTCGAATAGTTCTTCCTCCGTTTACGCCGCCGGATCAGCCACGCGCCCCATAAACAAAATGCTTCCCGTCTCCTGATCGCGGATTAGGAACAGAAACGGCCGGTCCGCGTGGAATTCGACCGGTTCATCGATGGGCATGGCGGCCGTCACGCGCATGACTACCGCGGTCGCGGCAGCAGCTTCCGTACCCTCCTCATGCACATCAATAAAGGCCTTGTGCAGCACATCGGAGATATGCAGGTCGTCAGGTTCGGCGCTCATCCCGGAGAAATCGGCCGTATTTGGCACGAAGGCGTCTTGCATACCCATGGCTTGCAGTACATCGCTCAACTCGAATTCGGACGTAAATTCAAACCGGGGCAGCTTCACGTTGACTCGCCGCCTCTCCCACGCCTCCAGCCATTCCTGCAATCGCCCCACGGAAAGCTGTTCTTCCACCGCCGGCAATCCGTCGTGCGTCTCGGGCAAACCCACGACCATCGACAAATCGCGGCCTTCATAGGGCAACTCGAGCATCTGAAGCCCATCGAACTCGGCGTATGCGAATTGCTCGACCTGCTCCATCATTTCAACGTCCACGCTCTGCCCGTCATAAAGCGTGAACGCCCCTGTTTGCGTCGCCTCCTCCTCGAACGGATTCTCCCATGCGCCCTTGAAGTAGATGGCGTTGGCGAGCACCAGCCGAGTCAGGCGATCGAGCGTTCCCGGGGGGATCAGGTCCTGAATCTTGTCCTGCGTCTGCTCCTCGACCCACGCGTTTATCATATCCGCCACGGCGTCGGGATCCGTTGCGAAATGCACAGAGCGGAATTCACTGTCGTACTTGGTTTCCAGAAGGTCGAGGAACTCCGGCCGGAATTCGTACCCCTCTTGTCCCCACAAGGCATTAGCGACCACGAGTTCATAACTATCCTCTCCCTCACGTTCGCGCAGGTTGCCAAGCAGTTCGGCGAAGGCCTCATGCACCTCGCCGCCCTCAAAACGTAGCACGTCCTCCATTTGCTGCGCCGTGTCGCCGCGTGCGCCGGCGTAAGTCATGGCCAAGGCGCTTGATATACTAAACGGAGACACAAACAGGTTCTCGTCCGCTTGAGCAAGACGTTGGTGAAGGTCGACGGCGAACGTCGTGTTGCCCGCCGCCAAGTCCGTGGGCGTGGCAGGTTCGCGTGGGGAATTCGCCGCCGCATTATCCGCCGGGGAAGACGCGCCACAAGCCGGAATAGACAGTAGCGCAACAAGCGCGAAAACAAGAACTCGCCTCGTATTCATAACCCGATTCCTTACAGTTAACGTCGTTTGTCCGAATCACTCACGATCTTCTCACACCCATTAGACACCATCTATACATTTGGGTTCGAGTGCAACTCTTACCGCGTCGAGCTGTAGGGTCGCGGTACGCCGGAAGCGAAGCGCTGCCCGGTTCAAACCCGCCAACGCGCTTCTCTTCAGAGGAATCCAAAACCGTCGCCAAAGGCTCCAAGCATTGCAATAACAACATAAAGCATATATCATGGAAGAAGATATACCATATGTAGTACGATACGAGATTTCCGCAATACCAAGGGAACATCGGGCAAGACTGGCAAATAGAACGGCGCGGCATGCGACGCATCTTCCCCGTAGGCGGGAATCCGAAACCGCGCCAAATCGTGTTGCTTCGCTATAACCTCTGAATATTCCCAGCCCGCGCTCCCGTTGTTGCCCTCGGCGTGCGCTATCGGGGAGGACCGTTATTGCCCGCCTAACGTTCCAACATCAAGACCCCAG
>PUMX01000165.1 GCA_003552485.1 Candidatus Hydrogenedentota bacterium | reverse complement strand
TCGCCGCAAATCCTTAAATTCATAATCGTTGGTTCAGAATCTGAATATAAGGCTTGTTTGTTGAAATATCAGTATTGCAGTGCAATAGGTTATGACACAAGAGCAGGGACAGACCCCTATACCAGTTCCGAAGAAGGGATTTGACATATTCACTTTGCAACCCAGAAATCCAAATATTCAGCCACTTTTCAACCGTATTTCGGAACATCCAGATGGTAGTTGATATGACAGTTGTACTCTCCAAGCAAAAGCCACGGCAGTCAAAAGAAATAACGAAAAGGTAAGAAAATCCGGGTTACCATGCCATACGATTCTAACATCCATCATCGGCGTTCGATTCGACTGAAAACGCATGATTATGCAGGCGACGGGGTGTATTATATAACACTCGTGACAAAGAACCGCAGACGACTGTTCGGTACGGTGGTCAACGGACGCATGGTTTTAAGCGATGCCGGACAAATAGTATGTGATGAATGGTTGAAATCCGCCGAAATCCTAAATGAAATCGCATTGGATGAATGGGTGGTCATGCCCGAACATTTTCATGCGCTCGTTTCGATACGAGCCCCGAAGGATAATCGCCCGTACACAAACAAGTGCGACCCGCCGGTCGCGAAGAGAGGCGACAACGGGGGCCGCACCCAAATCTCTAGGGGCGCTGATTGCGGGCTTTAAATCAGCAAGCGGCAAGCACATAAATCAAATGCGAAGAACACCGGGGACTGCCGTATGGCACCGCAATTATTACGAACATATCGTTCGCGATGAAGCAGATATAAATCGCATTCGTCGGTATATTCGCAACAATCCCGCTAATTATGATGTCCTGCGCTACGGCGAACCCCGCTTTATAATCGGCAATCCGGACATCTTCGATCTACCAAAAACCGCATTCCTGGCATCCCGCCCCCGCACGGGCGACCGGCGGGTCGCCTCTTTCCCCGACCGGCGGGACGCTTTCCCTGATCGACAGCTCGCCTTTGATTCTTTATTTAAAACTTCACCGGACTGTGTCATAAGCAGCTTTTTAAGCCCGATGGAACGACAGATTTTCAACGATTGTCTGGCTAAAACCGTGCCGCTATTACAAGTGTTGCCCCGTGGCTTGCCTGATGAATTACCCAATCACGTCCAACGCGCCGTAGATACCGGTCATCTGCTTATCATAACGCCATTTCCCAAAAGCGTTTCCTATGCCAATGCTGCTCGAGCCGCGTGGTGTAACCAATATCTTCTGCATCTGGCAGAATCAATAGTTATCGGACACCTCAACCCCGGCGGCATATTGGAGTGCCTCTTGTCTGATATGTCGTTTGATAAAGCGGTTGTTATGCCTCCCGCCAACAACTGTTCTGTGATAAAGGAAGCCACATGACATTCCGCATCTCAGACACATTCATCGACAGTCTTGCCAAACTCAGGGATGAAGAGAGAAAGGCGGTCAAGACGACGGCGTTTGACCTGCAAACCACCCCTGTCAACCCGGGGATTAATCTGCATAAAATCCGAATGAGTGCCGTATATTCTATTCACCGTGTAGAAAGGTAAAGAAACTTTGTGATTACGGGTTTATATATCAGGAACTGGATGTATATTATCATAAGTATTAAAATAATTACTACTTAATGCAATGTGAATCAACTCGGGTGCGAACGTATGGATATACGTACATTTCTCGCTAAACATCCAGTCTTTACCCGCTCAGAGCTGGACTCGGCTCTTGCGGGGGACTATTCTGGCGGAAAGAGCACAGGCAACGCCCGCTTGCAATATCACCTGAAAAAGGGGCATATCATACAGATAAAGCGCGGCTTGTATGCCGCTGTGCCAACGGGCGAAGACCCCGGTTCTTTCACTCCCGACCCCTACCTTGTCACAACTAAATTGGCAAGGGATGCGGTGATTGCTTACCATTCGGCTTTTCAGTTCCTTGGCCGGGCCTATTCGCTGTCAAACGACTACATCTTCCTGAGTGACCAAACGGTCAGGCCCCACCAATTCCGCAGTTGTCGCTTTCGACGGGTAGCCCATCCCCAGCCGCTGCGTTCCGCCGGTGAAACGTTATTCGGCATAGAAACGGTCGAAAGACAAAGACTCGACGTACGCGTCACTTCTTTCGAACGGTCCTTGGTTGATCTGTTGGATCGGCCACATCTTGGTGGGAGTTGGGAGGAAATATGGCGCTCTCTTGAATCGGTGGAATATTATAATATTGACCAAGTCACGACGTATGCGGTGCTTTTAAATAATGCCACAACCGCCGTCAAGGTCGGATTCTTCCTTGAACAGCATCAAAAAGAGCTTATGGTCGAGAAGGAATACCTTGCGCGATTAAAAAAATGTCGTCCGCGGCACCCTCACTACATGGAAAAAGGCAAAAAAGGCCGGTTAATGAGTGACTGGAATCTAATCGTTCCTGAGACGCTGCTTCACCGTGTATGGGAGGCGGAAGGATGAGAATATCCCTTGAAAGCTTGATATCAGATTCGAACTCGACCGGATTCCGGGCGGAAATCCTGGAAAAGGCCATTTATCTCCTGAATCTGCTCACAGCCTTTCAGCGTCATCCCAGCCTTTCCGGAAAACTTGCACTGAAAGGGGGAACCGCTCTTAATCTTTTCTATTTTGATATACCCCGTCTTTCGATCGACATCGATCTGAATTACACCGGTTCCGTAGAGAGGGATAGCATGCTCTCGGAACGAGAAGATATTGAAAAGGCTATACAAGCCGTTTGTCAGCGCGAAGATCTTTTCGTCACGAAGTCATCGAGCGAACATGCTGGCGGCAAATGGCGATTCCGCTACACAAGTGCTTTGGGCGGAACTGGAAATTTGGAATTAGATTTGAATTTCATGTTTCGTGTCCCGCTATGGCTCCCCCAGGAAAAGGATTCAGTCTTTATCGGGACCTATACGGCTAAGGGCATTCCGGTTATGAACTTACATGAAGTGACAGCAGGTAAGCTGGCGGCCCTGTTTTCCAGGCGAGCAAGTCGGGACTTGTTCGATGTACACTGGTTATTGAACCAAGCGAATCTGGATATGGACAAGCTACGTTTCGGTTTCATGTTGTATGGAGCCATGAACCGACGAGATTGGCGAACGATATCTCAGGATGATCTCAGATACGAACCTCGTGAGGTTGCAAATCAACTTTTCCCTGTCCTGAGTTCGAAGATACGCTATGCTCTTAAAAAGGACTGGGCTCAAAAACTGCTCGAAGATTGCAGGAAACTTGTTTCACCATTATTGTCATTCACAGAGCAAGAAGCGGAATTTTTCGACAGGCTTCTTGACCATGGGGACCTCAAAGTCGATCTCTTAACGTTCGATTCCGAGCAAATAGCCCGGATTGAACAGCATCCGCTTCTTCAGTGGAAAGCGCTTAATGTGAAATCCCACAAACAAAGACCAAACAAGTAAACAAGTCTGCTCATAGTATGACCTTCCGCATCTCAGACACATTCATCGACAGTCTT
>PUMX01000155.1 GCA_003552485.1 Candidatus Hydrogenedentota bacterium | reverse complement strand
CGCAGCCCTAGGACCTGGGCGATGAGCTGGCCGAGTTTGCCTTCGCCCAAGACCAACACGCGCTGCCCATCTTCAATGCGCACTTGCTCGGGGATGCGAAACGCCGCCGCCACGGGTTCAGCGAACACCGCCGCTTCTTCGGGCACGCGCTTGGGGATGATATGCAAATTCTCCTCGGGCAGCGTGATATACTCCGCGAACGCGCCGTCGTGGTTCAGGATTCCCAGCACCGTGCGATTCACACAATGGCGGGGCATCTCCATGCGGCAGTACGCGCATTGGTGGCACACGCAATTGATTTCGCCCACCACGCGCTGGCCCCGAAGGTGGTCGTTGGCGCATTCTTCGACCACCCCGGCGAACTCGTGGCCGGGAATCCCATTGAAGTCCATGTACCCTTGGGCCAACTCGAGATCCGTGTTGCAGATCCCCGCCATGAGCACCCGGACCAAGGCCTCGCCTTCCGCGGGTTCGGGCTTCGGCTTCTCCACGACGCGCACGGTCTGGCGCGCGCGATCCAATTCAAGCGCTTTCATCGGTGTGTGTCCTTTGGTTCAGACTGGTACCCCTTCAGGGCCAAGGTTGTGGGAGTTTCGATTGAGTGTGACTTAGTCTCAAATGCTATCACAAGCGAATCCATCCCGCAGGGATGACAGATGCTAGCCAGGGGTTGAGCCCGCAGGCGATAGCGTGCGGGCGACACCCCTGGAAACAGGTTAACCCGACAACGACCCTGATAAGGGTCGCAGAACCTTTGTCCACTTGGCTGCTGCGACCCCTGCCGGGGTCGATCGGGGTGGGTTCTCGGATCCAGGGGTATCCCCTCTCGCTTGCGCTCGCGGGCTCAACCCCTGGCTAGCATCTGTGACCCCGCTGGGGTCATTTACACGGTGACCCGCGCATTGAGACAAGGGTCCAGCATTGATTGTGAACTCCAACGGGAGCCAATCGTGGCGTGTACAACCACGTTTTCCACATATCAAGGGCTAAAGGGACACTAGGGTGAAGCCCGTATTCAACACGACAGAACGCCGGGATTCAAGCGCGGCATGTCATCCCCGCGCACCCTCGCCGTCATCCCCGCGGAAGCGGGGATCCATTCCCAGCCCCAGACGTAAGGCGGAGGCCTGTGGATTCCCGCCTTCGGGGATTTCCAAAAACTCGTTCGTCTCAAAAAACAGGCTCAAAAAACCGCCATTTTGAGGCCATTTTGAGCCATTTTGTGAGGTAAACTGACCCCGTGCTGGAGTTTTTGGAAAGTCCCCTTCGCGGGAATGACGGCCGGGCGTTTTTCCAGCGCGTTTTCGCCGGAAAAGTCTCTTGAAGGCGGATTGCTGGGGATGATGTTCCTTCGAGCATTGTCGTTATCCAGCGATTGGCCATTTGTATCAAAGGCCAATGCGGGGTACACTGGCGGCGTTGGAACCTCGATCGCCGGGTTATACGGGGGCGGCGCGAGTTTACATCCCCTGGCCCTGCGGGCCACCCCCTTCTAAGGGGGCATTGTGTATCAAAGCCGGCAAGGCGTCGGCGTTACGAGGGATTCACCCTTTGAAGGGGGATCAAGGGGGCTGTCTGCCAAAGCCTCCGTCTTATCCGGCGATTCCAAGGAAGGAACCTATTCGGAGACTACTGTAGAACTCAATGGCGTATTTTTCATGACCACGAACGAACCCTCTTCCGAATCCGAACCGTTTCCCAGGGACCCGCGCGAAGGGGTTTTCGACGCGCAGTTGTCGTTTCCGATCCCATTCACCGAAGCGCCCTCGGCGATCGAGACCATCACTAAGCGCGACGGGCGCGAGGTCCCCTTCGAGCGGCGGAAGATTGCGGAAGCCATTTACCAAGCCGCCCAATCCTTGGGCCTGGGGGATCGCGACCGGGCGGAGAGCCTGGCGTCGGCGGTGACGCTATATCTCGCAAAGCAACTCAACGGCGGTGCGGTGACCGTGGATCAAGTGCATGACGCGGTCGAGCGGGTGCTCATCGAGCTGGGCCATGGGCGAACCGCCCTCGCTTATGCGCGATACCGCGATCGGCGTCAGCGTTTGCGCAAGCTCCGCGAAGGGGACGTGGAGGCCGTCGTCGAAGAAACCGAAGCGGCGGAACAGCGTGAAGCGGGCCACTCCGAGGAAGGCCTCTCGCTTTTTGTCCGCACGAGCGACGAGCGGCTTATGACGTGGGAGCGGGGCCGCATTGTGGAGGCCCTTGTGCGGGAAACGGCGCTGGATGAAGCCACGGCCGAGATCATCGCCCGGGAAGTCGAACAACAGATTCTTGACGCGCAGGTCGCCGCGCTCACAGCGCCTCTCATTCGCGAGCTGGTGGGCGCCAAACTCATTGAGCATGGACTCGAAAAGCATTACCGCCGCCACATGCGCCTTGGCGTTCCTCTGTTTGACGCTGAAAAGATCATCTGCGTCTCCAACGAGGCTGGCGACGATGGGCGTGCCGATCCCGCCACGAGCGACGCGATTCTCGCGGGGCGCGTCAAGAAAGAATTCGCCTTGGCGCAAGTCTTTTCCCAACCGGTGGCCGACGCCCACCTAGGCGGCGCGCTTCATCTTCATGGTCTTGATACGGTTGATCGGTTCGCGGCGGGCGAGCACGGGCTCGATTTCGTGCAACGGTTTGGCGCGAGAAGCATCGAGGGCCATCCGCCGGGCGGGCAACCTGCTCACGCCATGGATTTGGTCGCGCAAACAGCCGCCTTCACGGCGGGACTTGAACGGCATTTCGCCGGAGAAACCGTGTGGGACGCGTTCAACGTCCATGTTGCGCCCTTCATCGCCCAACAACCAGAGGCTGAAAGCGAGTACGCCGCCCACGCGTTGTTGGCTGAATTCGCCCATCGCTGCGCTCCCACCACCGTCTTGAGTCTGCGATGGACCGCGCCGGAGGGCATGCGGAAATCGGAGGCGATTGGACCGGGGGGTGCGTACGCAGGCGAGATACACGCCGCTTTTGAAGGCGCGGCGCAACGGTTCTTGCTGAACCTTCTCGATGGGGCATGGCGCGGGCCTACGGGCTTCACGCCGTTTCAGGCCCCGCAGTTGGAGTTTGTGGCCGATGCGCGGTTCTTCCGGGCCGCTGGCCGCGAGCGTTGCCTTGAGCGGACCGCCGAGGCTATTTTGGCGGGCGCGCCCATGCGGATACGGTTCGAGCGGGAGGCGGACGCCACGGGTCAAGGTCTGCTTGCGCACGCGGTTACGCTCAACCTACCCCGCGCGGCGGCCGCGACGGAGGAACCCTTCTTCCGGCGGCTCGGACGGCTGGTGGACCTTGCGGTCCAGGCGCATGAAGAGAAGCGGGCTTTCCTGTCGCGGTTGATGGCCTGGAAAGACCTCGGCCCGCTAGGGTTTTTTGCGCGGGAATGGGACGGAGCGCCCTACGCGGACCCCGAGTCCGCGCGGTATGCGGTGCGCGTGCTCGGGCTGGACGCCTGCGCGCGGCTTATCTTGCAAGAGCCGCTGCATTCCGAGGAAGCCCTGGACATG
>PUMX01000453.1 GCA_003552485.1 Candidatus Hydrogenedentota bacterium | reverse complement strand
CCACGCGCGATCCCGTGACCGATGAAGTGCCGAGTGGTCCGGTGACCGGTGGCACCGAGTTCGTCATCCGGGGCGAAGGCCTTGGCTGGGTTGACCAGGTGCGCATGGGCCGCGGCGGCGAACTGGCCGATGCCGAGATCGTCAGCCGTAGCGAACACCAGGTGGTGGTCATCTCGCCTGTGTCGCCAGTAGGCGAGGGCTTGGTGGACCTTGTGTTGGTGTTCTCCGACGAAGCTGAAGAACGCATCGAGGACGGGTTCCTGTACACGCCGGTGCGCCGGTTCGACGGGCTTGGCGGCGTGCTGCTCGGCCTTGGCGCGGCGCTGCTCGGATTGCTCGCGTTCGACGATGACCCGAGCAAGGGCCCCTGCTTCATCGCTACGGCCGCCTATGGCTCGCCGATGGCCGGTGAACTCGACACGCTGCGCGCGTTCCGTGACAGCGTGCTGCTGGACAGCGCGCTCGGCACTGCCCTGGTCGACACCTACTACCGGGTGAGCCCGCCGATTGCTGACGCCGTGGCGTCCAGTCCGGTGCTGGCGGCCTTGGTGCGGGTGCTTCTAACGCCGGTGGTGCTGGCCGCCAAGGCGGTCCTGGCCGTGCCGCAGGTAAGCTACCTGCTGATGGTCATGGCCGGCGCGGTAACGGCCATGCGGATGCGCCGCAACAAGTCGCGTAAGGAGAGCTAAGCCAAGGCGGATAGCTTTCCATAGCGCTAACTAACCATCAACGCTCCGGCGGTGGGTATAAAGAGGCCCACCGCCGGAGCGTCTCGTTTCAGAGGACGCCCCTTGGCGCAAAGTCTACGGATGTCGTAGCGAGAAGCGTCCGATGGCTTGTTTGGGGCGATAGGCAAGCAGATGGGCCGAATCCAAGGTCAATCGGAGGGTGGAAATGATGAATATCGTGCTGGTTGTTTTTGATTCCTTGCGCAAGGATTGTCTTACCGCATATGGCGAGCCGCCCTGGGGCGCCGTGGCGACGCCCCGCCTCGACCAGTTCGCCCGCGAGTCCATCGTGTTCACACAGTTCTACCCGGAGAGCCTGCCCACGCTGCCTGCCCGGCGCGCCCTGTACACCGGCCAGCGGGTTTTTCCGTACCCCGACGGCAACTACCGGCTGAAGGGCGATTTCATTGGCGCTCCGGGATGGGGACCTATCCCGGAGGACCATGACACCCTCGCCGAACTGCTCCACGAGTCCGGCTACCGCACGGCGCTCGTCTCGGACGTGTATCACATGTTCAAGCCATCAAAGAACTTTGCCCGTGGCTTCAATCAGTGGACCTTTCTGAGAGGCCAGGAGATGGACCCCGCCCGCTCTGGACCCCGCCTGAGCCAAGCCGAACTTGACCAGTGGATGCCTCGCGAGTTGCAGACCCCGGAGCGGGTGGCCTTTGTGCAGCAATGCATCATCAACATGCACGGCCGTGAGAAGGAAGCGGACTACTTCGCGCCGCAAGTCTTTACCGAGGCCGCCAACTGGCTGGACCAGAACCATGATGCCGAGAGATTCTTCTTGTGCGTCGAGTGCTTCGATCCCCATGAACCTTGGTTGGCGCCGCCGCATTACCGGCGCATGTACGCCCAGCCCAGCGACGGCGCGCAACAGGTTACGTCGCTGTATCGGGACATTACCTCGAAGGAAAGCCAACTGATCAGCGGCGCCCAAGCAAACTACAGCGCTGTGGTGACGCTGTGCGACCGTTGGTTCGGCTACTTCATGGAAAGCCTGCGCGTGCATGGCCGGCTCGACGACACGCTCGTCCTGGTCATGGCCGATCACGGGCATTCCATCGGCGATCGCGGTTACGTCGGCAAGCGCGGCTATCCGTCCTCGCCCGAGGTATTCGAGACGCCCCTTATGATGCGGTTTCCCGGCGGCGAACATGGCGGCGGCCAGTATAGCGGTCTTACGCAGCACACCGACGTGTCCGCGTCGATACTCGAAGCGGCGGGCGCGCAGCCCAAGTCGCGGCTGCACGGCGAGTCATTTCTTGCCGCGGCTGTTGAGAACCGGCTCAGCCCGCGGCAGCACGCAACGATAGGTTGGGGATCAACGCCGACGGTCGTTACGGAACAGTGGTGGTGGAACGGCAAGGTGGATGGGACGGGCGTCTTGTTATATGACCGCGCCGCCTCGGACCCATTTGCGCACAACGTTGCGCAGAACCATCCCGAGGTTGCGCGAGAGTTGTTCGAATTGGCCAAAGCCGACGCAGGCGGCGGCTTTCCCGAGTGGCTTGTCCACTTGGCCCGCGAGGAGGCCGACGCCCCGGGGTGCAGCGATCTGGCGGCGCGACGGTAAAGCCGCCAACCGCCTGTTGCGTGCTCCGGCCCTCATACCAAGGGGCGCATTTTACGGAACACAAAAAAGCGGGTGGAATCCTCCGCGAATCCCATATCGTCTGCGGTGGATTCCACCCGTGCGTTTCAACCGCCCGGGAACCTGTCCCCGTTCTCCCCTTTTTCCCTTTGAACGGGGGCGCCGTCCCTGAAGCGTTAACACCCGGCCGCGTCTCCGGCTTCCGTCTGAACCAACACCCCACTGTATTGGAACCCCACCAAGGAACCCTTGCATCTAACGTCTGTGACCTTGGTTCGACGGGCGGCGGCAAAGCGCGGCCGGGGCCTTGCATGTTTTGTTAGAAGCCTTCCTGCGGCGGAGCCGGGGCTTCTTGTGGCGCCTCGGGAGCTGGCGCAGGCGCTTCAGGCGGCGCCTCTGGCATCTGCGGCATCTGAGGCGGCGCGGGCGCTTCGATCTCGATATCCTCGGGGTCGATAAGGATCTCGATGTCCATATCGCCGCGCGCATCCTCGATCAACGCTTGAAGCTGTTCCTGCTGTTTCTCCTGCCGTACGAAGTTGTCCAACTCCTCGTCGAGATCTTCGCGGGCGGGCATTTCGTCCGGACCGATCTGCATTTCGAGCTGATCGTACTGATCATCCATCTCTTCTTGCGTGACCTCGATGTCGTCGGCAAGGTCCTCGATGAGCTTGCTGGTCACGAGCTCTTGCTGAATCTGCTCGCGGAACGACTCTTCCGTGAACCCCTGCTGTTCGAGCACAGTCTCGAACATATCGGGATCAGGCAAGCTTTGCTTGATCTCGTCGATGGTCTCTTCGACCTCCGCCGAATCAGCCTCATATCCGCGGTCCTCCGCGAGGACGTGGAGAATTTGCTGATTCACCAGTTCGTCGAGGATCTCCTCCGCCGTCGGCATCCCCATCTGCTGCATCCGGGGATCCTGCTGCGCCATCTGCTGAACCTGCTGGATAAGCTGTTCCAGTTCGTCGCCCTCTATCTCCCTGTCGTTCACTCGGGCGACGACATCCGGCAGATCAAGATCCGGCGTCTCAGGTGGTGCGGGCGGTGCGGGCGGCGCTGGCGGCGCGCCTTCAGGCGGAGCTGGGGGTGCGCCTTCAGGGGCTGGCGCCGGCGGCGCTTCGTCGGGTTGCGCAGGCGGGGCGCCTTCAGGCGCTGGCGGTGGCGGCGCCGGTT
>PUMX01000393.1 GCA_003552485.1 Candidatus Hydrogenedentota bacterium | reverse complement strand
TCGTTTGGAATGGTTTCAAGCGTGCGGGACACCTCACTGACCCGCTCACCGTCCGCCACACGGTTTATCTTTTCGTGCAGGGCCTGCCGGTCAATAAGGCTCAGCTCGTGCGTGCCGGAGTGCGCCACCACAATGGACTGGCCGTCTGCAAAACAGGCAACGCCCCAGGGGTTGGCCGCGCCCATGTCCACATCGTCCAGTAGCACTGTCGTAAGCCATTCGCGTGCGTCCAGGTCAATGATGCTTAACGCGCTGGTATTCATCCAGCCCCGTTCCAGTTGGGTGGTCGGCAGATGGAAACGGCCCAGGGTGTGCGTGACGTAGGCGAATTGTCCATCCGGAGACACGCATACATCGCGCACTGCTGTCGAACCGTTGGGCAGATTCAAGGAGGCGATGGTTTCGAAGGAATCCATATCGATCAAACTGACTTGGGCGGCTACGTGGCGGCTATTCGAAGGTTGCGCGGGCAAGTGATGGGCCACGATTAGCAGCGCATCGTCTGGCGTGAGCGCAGCCGCAATGGGTTCACGGACGGCCTGCACGCGATCACGTGGACGGCCGGTTTCCAGATCGTAGGCCACCACTTCATTATCGAACCGGTTACATAGGTACAAAGTGTGGCCATCGAAAGATAAGACCGGCGCGGCCGGCGCATACCCCGCGGCAAACGAAGAGCGAATCCGTCCAGTGTCTGGTTCAAGCACGTCAACGCGTCCATTATGCAGCCCGGATGTGACATACAACCGGTTTCCAACGCTAGCCAGCGCAATGCCGGTTGGCGCCTCGTCTAATGCTGTGGACCAACGTGTTTCCCCGGTAGCCGTATCGACCGCCTCAACCCGCCGTCCCGTGTGGTGGGCCACAACGATGACTTCCCCGTCCGGGGTCATCATTACCGCGAGCGGCGAGTCGTAGGGGTATTCATCGCTTAACGGAAGCCCCTCTATACTTAAGACTGGAACTCCGGCCTCTGCTGCCTTTCCGGCATTCGGCGAACACAAGGCGATTCCCATCGCGCCGCCAACGGCCAGCATTGCACACAGGGCCAAAACTACAAACAACACAGTCTTACTGAACCCACTTCCGAAGTAACTCATGACATGCCCGCCAGGTAGTGTTACGCCTTCGACTTTTGTTTCCGTATCATTTACACGAATTGATTGCCATTTCCAATTCAATTCTCAGATTTGTCCAGCGGCGCTACCACCCGAAACCCCACGTTGAAAACCCGGTGATAAGGCTGGTACGGGCGGCGGTAACTCGCGGTCGACTGATGGGGGCGGTCGCGCCAGGAGCCTCCCCGGACAACACGCTCCACCGCGCTGTGCGCGGGATCGTTGCGGCCATCATCTTCCACGTATGGATAAGGTACATACGCCGACTTCGTCCATTCCGCGGCGTTGCCGTGCATGTCGTACAACCCCCAGGGATTCGGCCGGTAACTGCCCACGTCGACCGTCACCAACCCACCATCCTCGAACGCATCGCATCGGGGTATCCAGTCGTCGAACCGGTTCGGATCCGCTATAGGCTTCGCCTCGGTATACATGGGATTGCCTGCGGCAGTGCATTGAACGAACTGTTGCAGCGTGCGATCGGCGAGATTGGCATACGGGGAATAATCGCTGTCGACATCGCCGAAGTAAAACGGCGTATCAGCGCCAGCGCGCGCGGCCCATTCCCACTGCGCTTCCGTTGGCAGCGTTACCTCGAGGCCGGTCTTTTCACTCAGCCATTCACAAAACTCCATGGCTTCGGTCCACGAGACGCGCACGGCGGGTTGAGCCGGCGCATCCTGGAAAAATCCGCGCCGGCCAAACTGATAGCCGTGGCGCGATTCGTCACGGCTTTCGTGGCCGGGGTCAAACATCCGATACAACGCATTGGTGGTTTCGAACTTCGCCATCCAGAAAGGTTCGACCTCGACCTCCGTGTAGGGATACTCATCCGGATGCCCATCGGACGAACCCATGACGAACCGGCCGCCGGGAACCAGCACTAGTTCCAGTGTGACCGGGCCCACGTCGATGGATTCACGCATATCATCGTGTCCAAGGTAGGCGGAGGGAAACTGGGGCCCTTCACCGAGATAAACGGAGCGTGCGGGGCCGTCTATCAGATTCGCGGCTTGGGCGGCATCGGCCTGTCGGCGTGTCGCTTCCTCAGCGCCGAACGGCCATCCTTCGAGTGCAGGCGGCGGCGCGCTGTCTTCATGCGGCGTTTCGGGCTCTTGGAAAGCGGTGTCGAACGGAGGCAACTCGGGAATCGCTTCATAATCGACAATCGGGCCCTGCGGCGCGTAGCGCTCTCTTAACTCATTCGCCCGCTCGTGTTTCTGAAGCATGCTCTGTTCCCGGTCCGCATCGACGATCTCCCCCCATGTGCCGTGAAAAGGCGCGTTCAGATCGAACCAGGTAACGACTCGTTCCCATGACTCTCGATCCAGACTGACTCCATGATGCCCCTTGCGTAGCATTTGCCCGAGTTCGGTCGCGCGGAAATGAAAATCCATTGGAGACAGCATTCGCAGGTCGCTCTCGATGCCTGGACGCCGCACATAGCGATGCAGTTGCGCGTAGGACTCCGTGAAACCGTCGCCACCCGCTATATTGCCTCCCGCATTGCCAGATAATGCTGAACTCCAGTCCTTCACCCTACGGTCCCCTTTAAGGTAAGGGAGCTTCAGCCCATCTTCACGGGAAGCGCCGTCATGGCACCCCACACAATGGCGGTCGAGCACAGGCTGCACGTCGCGCTCGAAACTGAATCCGCGAGTGGGGGCTTCCCAGGCGGCCTGAATAACCGAGGGCTCTCGTTGCGCAGCGGCTGGCATCCCGGCTGACAGATTGAGCGGCGGCGATTGACTCATGGATTCGTGACATCCGATACACGAGACTCTTTCTCCGGGTTGAGCCACCGTCCAGCTCCGCATGACCTGCAGCGCTTGCCCTTTCTCATCCAACGCTTGGATGGAAAGAGGGGTGTTGGCTGGCGCGCGAAAATATGCGGATCCATCCGACTCGACCGGAACCGTGCCCAGTACGCGCTTGATGTCCCATGGCCCGTCTATGCCAATGCTTCCCAGCAAACCGCCCACTCCGCGATAGCTGAAGTAATACTCGAAGATGCGTAAGTCCTGGACAATTCCGCGTGGGACGCCCTCCAAGCCGTCTCCTTCATAAACGTCCGTTACCAGCACATAGCCCTCGGAGTCCGCCAGATTTACGCGCGCGGGAATGGCCGGCGGCCTGGGCGTCTTCTGAATAGGAATCGGCCACAACAAGGCGTTTTCCTCTGCTTCCTTGAGCAGCACCATGTTGTCGAACACATCCACGAGATAAATGCCCCAGAGCGCGCCGGGAGAGGGTTTGGCGGCTACCAGATGATACGTCTTGCTGAGCGGATAGGGTTGCAGGAACTGCGGCCACACATCATCCACCAGCCGATCGCGCACAATGGGCGCAACCTCTTCGCCGTAGCCCGGGATCTCCTGAACTACGCCC
>PUMX01000307.1 GCA_003552485.1 Candidatus Hydrogenedentota bacterium | reverse complement strand
ATCGCGATCGCTAGCACTCTCCATGCTGTACCTGCCCTGCGTTTTCTCATAAGATCGCTCCTCTCTTGCGCCGTGGCAAAGGACGTTATGCCCTTTACTCGTGATCGTCAATGAAGTAGCTCGTCAGCGGCGGATTGTCGCCGTAGCCCATGGCCATGTGCGCCACGCTCGTGCGATAGAGGTGATTCTGCATGAGCGTAACGCGGCGGTCCTCGGCCGGGATATCCGTGCTGTAGATGCGCAGTTCGCCCGGAACCGAGGTGATGATCTCCTCCCGCCAGTCGCCGAACACGTCGGCCCAAGCCGCCACGCTTCCTTCCACACCGTCGAAGATAGTGTCGTCTGGGTAGCGGAAGATCTGTCCACCCACCACGAGTTCTCGTTGCGTCGTGGCATCCCAATACACCGCGCCGGGCGCCAGCGTGCTCCAAGGGATCTCGTCCTCCCGGGCCAGGAGCTCGCCTCGGGCCGTGTGCAACCAGCGCTCGTCCGTGTGCCGTTCGCCACCGTAGTTCTCCATGCCCACATGGGAATCGTCAATGTTCGACACCAGCCCCGAGCCGTGTATATGATCGGTGGGCTCGTTTAAGCCCCAGATCAACGCGCCGGTCCGCGCGTCCACCATGCAAATGCCGTTGCGCACGTGGTCGGTCTCGAGTCCCAGAAATACCTCCATCCCCGAACGGCTGGGATCAAGATTGCCCACGTACAGATTGTCGGGATGGCCCATGCCCGTGGACCATAGACCGTCGCCGTTGTCGTCAATGACGCACGAGCCCAGGATGATCTCGTCGCGTCCGTCGCCGTCGAGGTCCATGGTGAGGAGATTGTGCGCGCCCTGGCCGTAATAGAATCCGCCGGGCTCGTCCGGGCTCTCCCATGCCCAGAGCTTTTCTAGTTGGGCTTCGTTAAACTGATAAGCAGTGAGTTTCATGAGGCCGTACGTGCCACGCGCCGCCACGATGCAGGGCGTCTTTCCATCAAGATAGGCCACGCCGATCTGGTTGCGCGAATAATAGTTGTATGCGCCGAGCCCTTCCCTGGAAGGCCAATCGGCACGCGCCAGCTCCTCTCCTGTTTCCCCATCCAATATGGAGAGATATTCCGGCCCGCTGATGACGCGGCCCGGTTCATAGCGCTCGTCTTCAGGCTCCTCGGTCTGGCGAAAGTCTTCGTCCGTGGGCGCTGTCTTTACGGCGACTTCGGCCCGGCCGTCCCCCGTGAAGTCGTGGACGACATAAGGCGAGTACCAGATGCCCGCCTCGATGTTCCAACCAAGATCCTTGCTCCACAGGAATGTGCCATCCGATAAGTAAGCTTGGAGTTCGTAAGTCGTCTCGCTGGGCCGCCAAGGCTCATGCCACGGGTCTATATTGGTGTCCGGCGTCTTAACCACGAAGTCATAACGCCCATCGCCGTTCAGGTCGCCAATGCCCACTTTTTGAAACGTCGTGTCTTTATCTTTGAGCGGGATGGACAGATACGGCTCGATTTCCGGATCCGCCGCCACAGTGTACCCTTCCGAGCGTTCCCCCTCATGTTTGCCGCCGAGGGCCTCAATGAAGTATACGTTCGGGACGCTCAGATCGGGGGCATCGTCGAGGAAATCCGTGGTGTCCAAGACAGGATCCTCGTTGAGCCGCTCCGGCTCCCCGCCGTCCGAGGCCCGGTACACGTTGAACGCCGCGTCCTCGTCTTCTTCGAGCAGCCGCCACCGCAAATACACTGCGCCGTCTTCGCGGGGCGTGGCGATTAGGCCCCGCCCTAGCTCCTCGCGCACGCGTTCATCCTCAAAGGCCCAGCCCTCCACGTTAGGGCGGGGAGGCGTGGTTCGTTCGGCGGGGCCCCGGCGCATACGAACATCGTCTACCCACGCGTTGGCCGAGCCCACCCCTTTAATGCGCACATAAATGGCGGCGCACTCCGGCGGAACGATAGACGATGCCTGCAACTGCACCCAGTCGTCCGTCGTTCCGTAGGCTTCGTGGGTCCCCCCTCCGCCGCCGGGGGGATGGTTCACGAGCGTGTTTCCATCTGCGTCGAGTTCGATGACATCAAGCGAGATTCGATCGGTGTCCTCGAACTTCACCCATGTGGAGGCGGTCCAGACTTGCCCCGGCTCGACTTCGAGGCGCCCCTCGTTGGTGAGGGTCCAGTCCTGATATCCCGACAGGGGTTTGCCCTCCCGGTCGATCCGGACCGACCGCTCGCCGCTCCGCGACTGGGAGCGATCGAACGCAGCCGAACCCACATCATCGCGCGACCACCACGTCCAGCCGGCGTCCTCGAGGCGCTCGCCAGCCTCGAAATCACCGTTAACGACGCCTTTGGTTTCTTCCAGCGCTGCAGCTGCGAGCCCCGCCAACGCCACCGCCTGGACCGCAATCACCACCAGACTTCGTGTGAACATGATTCCAACTCCTTATGTCCAACCAACAACCGTTTCCCCAGCAAGGGAGTATGCGGCATGAGCGGCTCCCGGTTCGCTTATTCCATATTGGCGGACGAGGGTACTGCTGGCGCGGCGATTGTGGGCGGCGATTGCGGCGCGATGTCTGGGCGATCATACAAGTATTGGAACATCAGGTAGTCCACCAGTTCGTAGTAACCCTTGCTCGTTTGCTCCAAGCATCGTTGGGTGTACTGGGTGAGCATCGCCGCCGCACGTTCCAGTCCCTCCTCCTCCAAGAGACGCAAGGCCATCTCGTCGGTCTCCGCCTGCTGAGCGACAAACGCATCCTCCGCCGCGTCGATAACTTCGCGTACGTCCGCAATAGCTTCCTGGTAGTTTAAGTTCGTCACAAGATTCGACACCAGACGGTAGTTCCATTGCGCCTGGTCCCGGTTGATTTCGCCAAAATCCGCTGGGCCCTGCCACGAGTCCGGCAAGGTATTCACACCCATGTAAATGGGAACGAAACAACTACTGTAGGCCGGGCCAGGGGCAAACCATAGCACGTTTCCGATGGACGCCGGCAGCCAGTCCCGCAGTTGCGCGATGAACACATAACTGCTTGTGGGGGTAGCGATGGCGCGTTCCGGCTCAATGTCCAAAAGCTCAAACAGTTCACTCGGGCCCCAAGGCCGGGCCAGGGGGCTCGTCTCGTCATTGACTTGAAACGCCTCGTGTTCCGTCACATCGTACGGCGTGCCGTCATGACCATCCCGCATGATCGCCATGAGCTGCTTCATCGTAACGGGAGTTTCGGGTGTGACGGAAAACGGATAGGCCTCGGCCACGGGATCCACCGGCTCCTCCAAATCAAGGGATGGCGCGACCAAACTCAGCGCACGCCATTCGCGCAAGGCATTGCCTCTGTCCCCGGGGTCCGCATAGACCTCGCGCCAATTGAAGGGCTCGTCTTCTTGCCAAAAGCCAAGACGCTCGGCCATGGAGTGGATATTCGAAGACGCCATGAACTCGTCTTTGTTTTCCAGGTCCACTTCCCCGATCCGGCTGCGGTTGGCGCTCACCCCCACCGCATCGTCCGGCACGCGTTGGGCGCACCATACGCCGCCGAGT
>PUMX01000098.1 GCA_003552485.1 Candidatus Hydrogenedentota bacterium | reverse complement strand
TTACTAATTGCTCCCACGCTGATCCACTCGGGCTCCCGCATAAATTGACGCGCCAGGGAATTGATCTCATCGGGAAACGTGGCGCTGAACATCATGGTATGCCGCTCGGAAGGAAGTTTTTTCAGCAACTCTCTGATATCCGGAAGAAACCCCATGTCAAGCATGCGGTCGGCTTCATCGAAGATAAGCGTGTCCAACTTATTGAAACGCACATTGCCGCGGGCCAAGTGGTCAAGCAAACGGCCGGGCGTCGCCACAATAACGGGGCTTCCCTTCCGCAACGCGCTGACCTGCGGGTTCATGGCCGCGCCGCCATATACGCACGTGGCGCGGATCTTCATGGCCCGAGCGATTTCTTCCACGACGCCATGCACCTGCACGGCCAGTTCGCGCGTCGGCGTCAGAATGAGCGCGCGGTTGGGCGTGATCTTCGTCTGGGCGAGGCGGGTAAGCAGGGGCAGGGCGAAGGCCAGCGTCTTGCCAGTGCCCGTCTGGGCGATAGCGACTATGTCGCGTCCCGCAAGGGCGGGGGGTATTGCTTGTTCTTGGATTGCCGTTGGCGTGGTTAGGCCTTGTTCTTCTAACACGCTCAAGGCTCGGGGATGAATTTCAAAGTCCTTGAATTCCATGGACCTCCTATTCTTTGAAATCCGCCAGTGAAGCGGCGGTATTCCGGTAGTCATTCATGTGGTTCATACTTGAGAATGGAGCGGCTCGTGAGAGGCTACGGCGGGTCACCAGTCTGGCAAGCTTGATTGGCGTTGAAATGGTTCACCCCCTTCACGGCGCCGCCGCAAGACAAGATGGATTACAAACCATTCCGTTGATATTCTGCCCCATGAAGGGCTTAATGTCAAATCCAAGACCAGCAAGAAAAAGCAACGCGCGAAGACTCCGCCGTCTACAGCCGCGTTCCATACGCAAGACTGAGCGGCATGTGAACACACGGTGGCCTTGATCAATTCTCCGGCCCCTGATAAGGTTGTTTATGCCTTAAACGTGAGCGTTCTGACGCGCGCCTAACGCAACAGAAATCGAGCAGTAAGGTAGGATTGTCGCTGGGGCCAAGCCACACGGCGGGCAATCGCCGCACGCCGGAACTGCTTACCTCAGCATATGATGGAGGAGAACGACCATGAAGACGATTGCAAAATCCTTTCTGGCTAGTCTATTGGCCGTCACGCTAATCCCCGCCGGAGACGCCCTCGCGCAGGATGCGCCGATGACCGACGCGCAAGCGCGGGAGTTGCTCGATCAGGCGCTGGACTATGCCGCCGAGCAGCAGTATGAAGAAGCCGTCGAAACTTTCGAGACGGTACGCGAAGCCAACCCAGACGCCATCGAGTCGCTCGACGGGCTGAAGATTGCCGTTGTTTATGCGGTAATGGGCGACGTTGAAGCGCATGAGGAGCACATACGCTGGTTGATACAACAGTTCGCTCAGCCGCGCATGCCCACTGACGCGGACCGCGCCGTCAAGGGATACATCATCTTTTCGTTGGCTGATGATGAGGAACTCCTCGCCTATGCGCGGGAACTGGCGGTTTACGCCACGGACGCCGCCGAAGCTCTGGGCGAGGGCGAATACTTGGCTTGGTTTGACGTGACTCGAGGCATTGCCGAGTACAGGCTAGGCAATTTCGAGCAAGCCAGCGAATGGGCGGCAAGGTCCACCGATGATGAAAGCGAGTACATCCGCGGTCTGGCTTTGCTGTACCACGCGATGGCGGAGTATCAACGCGGCAACGAGGATGAAGCCGCTGATATATTCGAGCAAGCCGAGCAATTGGTCGCTGAGCTGCCCGAGCCGGGAACGGAAGAGTATCGCACCGAGTGGACGGATATCCTTGTGATTCAACTCGCGCACGAAGAAGCGCGGGAGTTAATGGGATAGAATGTGGGCGCGAAGCAGGCTGGCGGAATTGACCCCGGCTGGTTCGCGCTCCCAACAGTAAGGGGGGATCAATCTCCATGAATAAGTATATGGTTGTAGCGGTGGTATTGCTGACGGGGTTGTTGGTGGCCGGCCCAGTGGGCGCCGAAGAAGAGGGGGAATGGATTCAGCTCTTCAACGGCGAAGACATCGACGACTGGACCCCGAAATTCCGGGGCGAGGAAGCTGGAGTCAACTACAAGAACACGTGCCGCGTGGAGGATGGCCTGCTGCGCGTGTGTTACGACGAGTATGAGGAGTTTGACGCCCGCTTCGGGCACCTTTTCCACAACGACACGTTCTCTCATTACCGGCTGCGCGTGGAATACCGCTTTGTCGGCGAACAGACGCCAGAAGGCCCTGACTGGGCATTCCGGAACAACGGCCTAATGCTGCATGGCCAGACGCCGGAAAGCATGCAACTTCAACAGCAGTTTCCCGTTTCCATCGAAGCGCAGTTACTAGGCGGCGACGGCGAAGAGGATCGACCGAATCTTGCGGTATGCACGCCCGGCACGCATGTGGTTATCGGCGGAGAACTCTATATGGGGCATTGCACCGGTCCCGAAGTCGAACGCACCTTCCATGGCGACGACTGGGTGACGGTTGAGGTCGAAGTGCGCGGCGGCGAGGTCATCCGGCATATCCATGACGGCGACGTGGTGATGGAGTACGAAAACCCGCAGCTCGCTCCCGATGATCGGTTCGGCGGCCCGTTGACCGAGGAACGGGACGGGGAAGTGCTTCTGGAAGAAGGCACCATCTCGATTCAGGCGGAAAGCCATCCCACGGACTTCCGCACCATCGAGATCATGATTCTCGAGCCGTAGACCGTTAAACTCGAAAGAAAGCGCGGGCATCCGGTGCGCCAGAACTGGATGCCCGCATCCTCTTTACATGGTTTCCTGCGGCATTGGCCCGAGCTTCAGAACGCTATTTGTCCTCCGGGTCCACGAGGTCTTTCAGGCCCTCGAAAGCGTTGAATCCCAGGCGTCCGTCGCCATGGCGCTCGATGGTCTTCGATGAACCGCCTTCGTATTCGTCGTGTTCGGCCCCGTGGCAATAGATGCACAACAGCTCCCAATTGCTGCCGTCGGGCGGGTTGTTCATGTGGTTGTTGTCTTTGTGATGGACCGTGAGTTCGCGTAAATCCTTGCCCGAGAACTCGCGGCCGCAACGCGCGCATACGTGGGGAAACAAGGCCAACGCCCGCTCGCGATAACCGCTGTTGCGGTTGCGCTCGACTTCAGCCATCAGTTTCGCCCACCGTTCCGGATCAGGCTTGGCTTTCCTACGCCGCATGTACATGACCTCCAATGTTTCTAAATCCAGGCTACCACTTCGGCCAATTATGCACAAATGATTGGCGAATCGCCCATTAGAGCACGGATAAACCGAGGAAGATGTTTAGTACGATGCGCTGGAGCTCGCCCCGCTTTGCTGCGCCCCCTTGGCCGCGCCGGTATCGGCGTAGTATCATGTAGAGGAGATCCGTGAAGCGCGCTTGGGGCGCTTCGTGACGCCAACCTGGAGTTTTCTTCCCGTATGCCATCAAAGCCAAACGGGGGCCGTGACGTGATTCATATTCGCGGCG
>PUMX01000379.1 GCA_003552485.1 Candidatus Hydrogenedentota bacterium | reverse complement strand
TGAAAAGTGGAAGTCGAAGGACGGAGAGCAGCAGGAACGCACCGAGTGGCACCGGGTCGCCATATTCTCCGAGCCGATCGTGCGCGTCGCCGAGCAGTATCTGCGCAAAGGCTCAAAGGTGTATCTGGAAGGTCAGCTCGAAACCCGCAAATGGCAGGACCAGTCGGGCGCCGATCGGTATTCTACCGAGGTCGTTCTGCGCCCCTACAAGGGCGAACTGACCATGCTTGACGGGCCGAGCGGGAGCGGTGGGCAGAAGCGTCAAGAGAATTCGCCAGAACCTGCCCATGGCGGCGGAGCCGATATGGACAGGGAGATCCCATTTTGATGTTTCGCGCGTTGACTTTGCAGGAAAAATATGCGCGAATGAAGCGGCCCGAAGCGGTGTTGGTAGCACCGTCCGGGCCTAACCATAGGCCACCTGACACGGAGGTGACGACAATGGCTGATGAAAGCCAGTATCGCGATTCTGCGCGTTCGCGCAATCGGGAACATCACCAGAACGAAAAGCTAAGTGAACAGTGGCGTCGTGACGTCATAACCGCTTTGCGGAACGGCTACGGCGCTGAGGATATCGCGCTACGGAACGGCGGCGACGCCGATGACGTGCGCGCCTACGTGGACAAGTTGCGTCGGCTCGGCTTGCTCCCCGAAATCTATAACGAAGATAACTGGCGCTCGATCGGCAGCGTGGCGCGCGGTCTCGTCGAGAGCACCGGAGGTGACGCATGAGCGGCTGGTATGCCATGAAACGCGGCTGGATGGATCACGAGATTTTCCATTCGGCAGAGCCTTACACCCGCCGCGAGGCATGGATATGGCTTGTGGAAAACGCATGTTACGCGCCGACACAAGTGGACATTGGCGGCAAGCCTCACACTGTGCCGAGAGGGTCTCTGGCTTTCTCTGAAAGGTTCCTTTCGGCCAAGTGGGGTTGGAGCAAGACGGCGGTTAGGACCTTCCTGCGCCAGCTTGAAGACCACGGTGTCGTAGAGGTTAGCGTTGTCGAAACAGGACCAGGGGCGAGGGCAAAACGCAACCAAATAAGCCTCTGCAATTACGACAAATATCAGAACGGCGAAACCAAAAGCCAACCAAAAGAAAACCAAAACGAAACCAAAGAAGAACAAGTAAACAATATTCCCGTAGGGACAGGCGCTGACGCGCCTGCCGCCGGGCGGCCTGATGCGAAGAAGCCTGACATTGCAAAGCAGGCGTTTGATGCAGGCGTTCAGCTTCTATCCGATGCAGGCATTCCAGAGAAGAAAGCCCGCAGTCTCGTTGGTAAGTGGCGAAGTGCAAACGGCGCTGAGGCTGTTCTGGTGGCGTTAGGCAGAGCGCAGCGCGAAGGCGCTATTGAGCCGGTGAGCTTTATCGAGGGTTGTCTCAAGTTCAGCGAAAAGCAGCGAAAGCCTGAGCCCGGCGAAGTCCGCATTATCCAAGGCAGGCGAAAGGTGTATCGGGCGTTCGACGGGTGGGTGCCGGAATATGCTTGATTTGTGCGAGCTCGAGGAGCGCGCGGCGCTGATGGAATTCGACGGCGGCCTATCCAGGTTCGACGCGGAAACGAAGTCGGCCGAGGCGCAGGGATACACCAGATGGCAGGCCATGCAGGAGGTGCGGCGTGAAAACAGCCGGGGAGATACTCAACGAGCTGGGCATAACGGTACGACGGATGAGCGGGACAGCTCGCACAACGTGCCCGGAGTGCAGCCCACATCGACGCAACAAGACAGAGCGGTGCCTGAGCGTAACGTTCACACCGGAAGCGGTTCTTTGGTGCTGTCATCATTGCCAGTGGAGCGGGGGGCGCAGCTATGAGCAAGGACGTTTGGGAATGGCTGACGCAGGCCCGCAGACTGGACGCCGCTCTTTTGGAGCATATGGGCGTCAAGGCGAAGGAACACCCGGCGCTCGGATCTGCGGCGGTGTTCGCCTATCACAGAGACGGCAAGCCCTATGCGGGCAAGTTTCGCGGCGTCGCCAGTAAGGATTGGCGCAGCAGTGAGGGCGTCACTCGCGGCCTATACAACGAGGATGCTCTGAAATCAGGAACCGGCCCGATCGTGATTACCGAAGGCGAGATTGATGCGCTGAGCGTAATGCAGGCGGGCTATTTGCGGGCGGTGTCGCTACCGGATGGGTGGACGGAGGACGGCGGCAAGCGGCAGGTCTTGATTGATGCCGAGGCGTATCTTCGCGCCGCTGAATACGTGATCGTTGCCGGTGATGCTGATCAGGCAGGTTCAAGCCTTCCGAAGACGGTTGCGAACATCCTCGCGGGGCATGACGTGCGACACGCGCGGTG
Source organism: Candidatus Hydrogenedentota bacterium (assembly GCA_003552485.1). Lineage (GTDB taxonomy): Bacteria > Hydrogenedentota > Hydrogenedentia > Hydrogenedentales > SLHB01 > PUMX01. The sequence continues at coordinate 1,220 of PUMX01000379.1, read as the reverse complement.
GCCTGATGGGTGCAAAGACGCCAACGATGTGCTTTGCACCTATGGCGAAGGTGAGCTTGCTCGGGCGCTCACAGAGGCGAAGCGCATAGACCCGCCGGGCGGCTTCATTACCGCAATTTCGGATCTTCCCGAACTTCCCGATCGGCAAGTTCTTCGGCTGGGCATGTCTCCTTTCGATTACGTTCTTGCCTTCGAGGTGGGAGCGATGAGTGTCGCGACCGGCACGCCGGGGGCCGGGAAGTCCACGTTCACAACGTTCGCGGCCTACCACATCGCGAAGTCGTCAAACGTGCGCGTCGGCCTGTTGTCTTTCGAGACGCATCCTTACAGGACGCGGGATCATTTGACGCGGCTTCACACAGGGAAATCATGGGCGGACCTGACACGCGCGCAGCGGGGCGAAACCGTCCAGTTTCTGGATGAGCATTTCCGCATTGTGCATCGCACCTTTGATGACAGCGAGCATCACATGGGTTGGCTCAAGTCGATGATCTACGCGCTTGCGGTCCGTGACGGCTGCAAGATGATTGTTGTTGACCCGTGGAACGAGCTTGAACACCTTCCTGAGCCGGGCGAGTCGATGACCGCGTATATCAACTTCGCCCTCCAGAAGATCAGGCAATGGGCGGAGCAGTTTGACGCTCATATCTGTGTGGTCGCGCATCCTCGGAAAATGCCCACTGATGGCAGGCCGCGCAGCCCGACAGGTTACGACATTGCTGATAGCGCGGCGTTTTTCAACAAGCCGAGCCTCGGGTTCTCTTTGCATCAGGACCAAAATGACGAGGGTGAGGAGTTCGTTCGGCTCACAACGTGGAAGGTTCGCGATACCCAGCTTTACGGGATCGAGAAGGGCGACGCGCGGCTGACATTCCACCCTCTGCCTATGACTTACCGGAAGTTTGAGTCCGAGAGTCGATATAAGACAGGAGAAAAGCCATGAACCGCGCCGAGATCCTCGACGCCGCCCGCCAGGCTGTCACCGTCGACCGTGCAGCCACGCATGGCGATGCGGAGCGGAATTTCAAGCTTGTTGCGGCCTACTGGTCGGCGCATCTCGACACCGCTGTGAGCCCCGCGGATGTAACCGTCATGATGACGTTATTCAAACTGGCGCGTGCCAAGAGCAACCCCGCTCACGCGGATAATTGGGAGGATGGATGCGGCTATCTGGCCTGCGGCGGGGAGATTGCTACAGGAGGCGCCGATGGGTGAATGGA
>PUMX01000477.1 GCA_003552485.1 Candidatus Hydrogenedentota bacterium | reverse complement strand
GCCAGCGCCTGCGCAGCGTTGGCGGGACGCATACCGCCAATCGAGGCTGCGACGTCCGCCAGCCGTTCCTGGCGATCCTCGTCCAGCGCGTCCAGCGTATCCGTGAGTTGCGCGAGGAGGCCATCGACTTCTTCGCGCAAGGCCTCGAGATCGCGCTGGACCGTGTCCAGCCGCGCTTCGCGTTCATCGAGCTGCGCTTCACGTTCCCGCAGTTCTCCCCGAAGAGTTTTCATTTCGGCGGCGAGGGGGGCCACCTGGTCTTCGCGCGGCTCTTCCGGCGGGGGCGCGCTGGCTTCGCGCCGCATGACGCGCTCGATGCTTTCCCAATTGAGATTGCCTGTAAACGCCAAGAGCCCCGCCAGCACTGCCGCGAAGGATAAGAGGCCAAGGATTGTAAAACCGATGATCTTCATGATGGTTGCCGCGTCTGATCCTGGTTCTGCGCCGCTTGGTTTACTGCGGCCTCATCGGAGATAAGCTGATCCTGATGAGCCCGATAGGCGCGCCACTGTTCGTCTCGCCGTTCCCGGAGCTTGCTCACGATGCGCCGTTGTTTGAGCGCCTGCTTGAGCCTTTCGCGTTGCTCTTCTTCCCGGCCGCGCAGCGCCTCGAGATTGGCGTCCGTTTCCGATGCCTGCCGCGCCATGTACTGCTCATGCTGATAATATCGGCTGATCTCACTGGCTCTGAAATGCGAACCTCTTTGTTCCGCTGCTTCTTCCAGCATGCGGCGCTGAATCTTGCGCATGCTCTCGAGGCGTTGTTCGGTGAGCAGGCGGTCCCGCTGGATCGCCGCCAGCTTCTGCGCTTCCTGGTCTTCTTCGATCTGGCGCACCCGCAACAGCGCGCCGTAACGAAATGGCCGGGGTTTCAACATGCGCTTATCCCTTGAGCACCCGCTTCATGGCGGGAATCAGCGTATTGTAATCCGATGATTCATAGAGGCCTTGCTTCAGAAACGCGCGGATGCCGGGGATCAGCTTCAAGGCGGTGTCGATTTCCGGGTTGCTGCCCTCGACATAGGCGCCGATGTTCACCAAGTCTTCGGCGTCACGGTAGACCGAGAGAATCTGCCGCATACGCGCCGCCAATTGCTGATGTTCTTGAGTCGTGACATCGATCATCACCCGGCTTACGCTCTCGAGCACGTCCACGGCTGGATACTGTCCCCGCGAGGCCAAGTCTCGCGACAGCGCAATATGGCCGTCAACAATGCTGCGCACCGCGTCGCCCACGGGATCATTGAGGTCATCGCCTTCGACCAGCACGGTGTACAGGCCCGTTATGCTGCCGCCGTTGGTCAACCCAGCCCGTTCAAGGAGCTGCGGGAGCAAACCATAGACCGAGGGTGGATATCCCTTGGTGGTGGGCGGCTCGCCCACGGCCAGCCCCACCTCGCGCTGGGCCATGGCGAAACGGGTAATCGAGTCCATCATGAGCAGCACGTCGGCCCCTTGGCTGCGGAACCATTCGGCGATAGCCGTGGCCATGAACGCGCCCTTGATGCGCATGAGCGCGGGCTCGTCGGAAGTAGCCGTAATCACCACGCTGCGCTCGAGGCCTTCCGGCCCGAGATCGAGTTCGACGAAGTCGCGCACCTCGCGGCCGCGTTCGCCAATGAGGGCAATCACGTTAATGTCGGCGCTGGTATTGCGGGCGATCATGCCTATGAGCTTGCTCTTGCCCACGCCGCTGCCCGACATGATGCCCACGCGCTGGCCTTTCCCGCAGGTGATGCAGGCGTCAATGGAGCGAATGCCCGTGGCCATGGGTTCGGTGATGCGCATGCGCTCCATCGGACGGGGCGCCTCAGCGGTCAGCGGAACCATCGCTTCGGGCTCAATAGGCGGCTTGCCGTCGAGCGGCTCGCCCAAGCTTCCGAGCACGCGGCCGAGCAGGCCTTGGCCAACGCTCACGCGTTGCGGCTTGTGGGTGGGGATAAGCACGCTGTTAAGCCCAATGCCGTGCATGTCGCCAAGGGGCATCAGCAGAATCCGGCTGCCTCGGAAGCCCACGACTTCGGCCGCCACGGCTTCCCCGTCGCCCGGCGGGCGCAGGTAGCACAGGTCGCCAATGCGCATGGCGGGGCCCGTGGCCTCTATGGTCAGCCCGACAACATCGATGACCTTGCCGTATACCTCGAGCGGCTGCGCCTTGTCCACGAGCGGCTTGTACCGTGTGAGATCGACGATAGCCACGCCCTACTCCCGTATCTCGTCGAGAATGCGGTTCAACTGCGCGCTAAGGGAAGCGTCGACCACCAGGGTCTCCGATTCCGCCCGGCACCCGCCCGGGCTCACATGGGCGTCGGGGATCAAGTCGAGGTGCTCGACGCCGTCGAAAGCTTCCAGCAAGGCGGCGCGGCTGTTGCGAATACTCTGCAAGTCGTCGGGATGCATACGAACGGTGACGCGCGCCCGGTCCGTCATCAGATTTAGTGCCCGGCGCGCCATTTCCACCACCAGCTCCCGGTCAGTCTGGGCCTCGCGATCCAGTATCCGTTTGGCCATGTGATAAGCCAAGTCGACCGCATGGGGTTCCAGTTGCGCCAGAAAGCGATCATGGGCTCTGTAGAGTTCCGCGATCGCGGACCGAAGCGCTTCGGCTGACGCGTCCAGCGCCTCCTCGAAATCGCGGCGCGCTGCTGCGCGGCCTTCCGCGTAGCCCTGCTCACGCGCTTCCTCGCGGATGCCTTCGGCTTGCTCTTCGGCCTCCGAAACAATCGCCGCGGGGTCCGGCGCGTCCGGCGTGTGTTGCGCCTCCTTCGTCCGGCTCTCCAGCGTCTCGTGTTCGTAGGGCGTAATGACGGGCCCCTGTTGAGGCCCGTGCCCCTTAATGATGCGTGACCGTCCGGCCATCCAGGCGCTCCCTCGCTAACCGGCGGTTGGCGGCGCCGGCCTCATACAATGACCTCGTCGTCTGAGCCGGAGCCGCGGCCTTCGATAATCAGTTCGCCCGCTTCTTCAAGCCGCCGCACGACGCCGACAAACTTCTGCTGCGCTTCCTCGACGTTGCGCAATCGCACCGGCCCCATGAATTCGATTTCTTCCTCGATGATTTCCCGGGCTCGGGAAGAAAGGTTCCTGAAGATCTTCTCGGTCACCTTTTCATTGGCCGTCTTCAGCGCCAGCGCCAGCTCTTTCTGCTCAATCTCGCGCAAGGCCTTTTGAATCCCGCTGTCCTCGACATGGATGATGTCCTCGAAGGTGAACATGAGCCGCGCGATTTCGTCGGCAAGCTCGGGATCCTGCTCTTCGAGATCCGACATGATGGACTTCTCAGTGGCGCGCTCGATGCGGTTCAGAATCTCCGCCACTTCTTTGACGCCGCCGGCAAAGGTAAAGCCTTGGCTGAATACCGAGGCCATCTTGCGCTCGAGCACCCGCTCGACCTCCCGCACGATCTCGGGTGAAGTGCGGTCCATCGTTGCAATACGAATTACGACATCGCCGCGGATGTCCTGCGGAAGCGCAGACAAGACTATTGCTGAAACCTGTGGCTCGAGGTGCGCTAGAATGAGGGCTATCGTCTGGG
>PUMX01000306.1 GCA_003552485.1 Candidatus Hydrogenedentota bacterium | reverse complement strand
CGAGCGCGCGGAGTTTACCATGTGGCTTGACTGCGTGATAGAGTCAAACATCGCGGCCACGAGCCTCCACCCCGTGAACCTCAGAGGTGCGAACCTCAGAGACGCGGACCTCAGGGGCGCGGACCTTGGGTCCGCGAAGCTCGAGGGTGCGGACCTCCAAGACGCGGACCTCACAGACGCAAACCTGGAGCGCGCGAACCTGGAAGAGGCCATAAACGTGCCGCCAGAATTTCTGGAATAAGCTTTCGCGCTGGCGTGGCGTTCACCGGCGAAACCGAGTAAACACCACCGCGGGCGGCCCGGCGGCGGTCCGCCACATCTTTACATGCGAGGACCCCGGCCATTGCGCCGGGGTTTTTCGATCGCATGTACTTACTCCGGACAGGCTCAAACCAGGATATGAGCGAGATATCAAGGCCCCGATCGAGAAAGGACCTACGAGCCCTTGGCTTCGTAAGTCCTTGTCATGCAAAGTTTTATATGGTGGAGGAGAAGGGGATCGAACCCTCGACCTCTGCGTTGCGAACGCAGCGCTCTCCCATCTGAGCTACTCCCCCACGGAGCGTCTAATGAGACGTTTCTTCGTCGGGAAGAGCGCCTCCTTTTGGTATTGTTGATCGTATCAGATGACTGCCGGTTGATTCAACCGCGCGCTGCGGGCGAACCTGAGTTTGTCAGGGGATGTGCTCACAATTTGTCGGGTAATGGGTGCGGCATCACTTCACCGGGCTATACTCCCACGGAACTCGGAGAGCAGGCGATGGCTTGACAGTTTGGGAATTGGGGTATTATATGGGAATGGAAACGCCGGGCGCGGGCGCCTGGCGATGGTATAACGCGCGCGGATGGGGAACGCTTCATGAATGACGCCACACAGCCTGGTTCAGTTGATTGCGGCTATGCCTTTGTGGATCACACCGCCGATGTCATGGCGGACTGTTGGGGGCGTGGATTCTCGGGCCTGCTGATGGCCGCCGCGGACGTCTTGTACGAGACCGCCATGGAAGAGCGGCGGGGTGATCGGGAGGATGTCCAAACCATCGAACTCAGCGCCCAGGGTTGGGAAGATATGCTGATCCGGTGGCTGCAAGAACTCCTTTTCTTGTTGGACGCCGAACAGTTCGTGGGGGTATCGTTCTCATTCCAAAAGGCGAGTCCGGAGCGTCTCGCCGCCCGCGTGGAAGGGTATCGTCATACGCCGGAGGAACGAGGGCCGGAGATCAAGGCGGCAACGTACCACGGCCTGGAGGTGCAACGCGAGGGAGACCTTTACAAGGCGCGCATTGTCCTTGACCTGTAGTCGTAGACTACAACCAGTTCCGCCTGCAAATCATGGGTAGCGGAGACCGGGACCATCCCAATAGCGTCTCATGAAGCCGAGAAACAATATCGGTAAAACGACCCCCGAAGGGGGTCACAGCTGGTAGCCTGGGGTTGATGCGCGCGCAGCGCGCGGATACCCCAGGATCGCTCAATCTCTCGACCCCTTTAGGGGTCGCAGCACCTGGGTGCACAAGAGTTCTGCGACCCCTAAAGGGGTCGGCGCCAGGTGTATTTGTTTCCAGGGGTATCGCCCGCACGCTGTCGCGTGCGGCCTCAACCCCTGGCTACCAGCTGTCATCCCTACGGGATGGATTTGTTTGTGAAACCATTTCGGGCTGAGTCTGAATGCAATAGCCGCATCCACAGATTTCGGGCGGACTGCATACCACGGAAAGGTTTCCAGGGGTATCGCCTGCACGCTATCACGTGCGGCCTCAACCCCTGGCTACCAGCTGTCATCCCTACGGGATGGATTTGTTTGTGAAACCATTTCGGGCTGAGTCCGAATGCAACAGCCGCATCCACAGATTTCGGGCGGACTGCATACCACGGAAAGGTTTCCAGGGGTATCGCCCGCACGCTATCACGTGCGGCCTCAACCCTTGGCTACCAGCTGTGATCCCTACGGGATGGATTTGTTTGTGAAACCATTTCGGACTGAGTCTGAATGCAATAGCCGCATCCACAGATTTCGGGCGGACTGCATACCACGGAAAGGTTTCCAGGGGTATTGCCCGCACGCTATCACGTGCGGCCTCAACCCTTGGCTACCAGCTGTGATCCCTACGGGATGGATTTGTTTGTGAAACCATTTCGGGCTGAGTCTGAATGCAATAGCGGCATCCACAAATTTCGGGCGGACTACATACCACGGAGAGGACTACCATGACTGCCAGCGAACTCAAGCGCATTAGCAACACCATTTGGGAGATTCCCAAGCGCGGCGTGATGCGTGTGCCGGGGCGTATCGTCGCCGATGAGCGGTTGATGCAGAACATCGCCGCCGACGAGACCGTGGAGCAGGTCGCCAACGTGGCCTGTCTCCCCGGCATCACGGGGTATTCCTGGGCGATGCCCGACGCGCACGTGGGTTATGGCTTTCCCATTGGGGGCGTGGCGGCGATGGATCCTGAAGATGACGGCGTCATCTCGCCGGGCGGCGTGGGCTATGACATCAACTGCGGGTGCCGCGTGATGACGACGCACATCGCGTATCATGACGTGCGCGATCGTATGAATGACATCGTGCAAGGCCTGTACAAGGACATCCCGTGCGGTGTCGGTAGCGCGGGCGCGATTCCCAAGTTGAGCAAGCGCGACATGCAGAAGGTGTTGACCCGGGGGGCCGAGTGGGCCTTGGAGCACGGCTACGGAGATGCCGCGGACCTGGACACGACGGAGGAGCAGGGCTGCCTCAGCGGGGCGGATCCCGAGCACGTGTCCGACCGGGCCAAGAAACGGGGGGAAACCCAGCTCGGCACGCTGGGCTCCGGAAACCATTTCGTGGAGCTGGGTGTGATCGAGCGCGTGTTCGATGCGGAAACCGCCCAAGTCTACGGCCTGGAAGAGGGCTGTCTCGCATTGATGATTCACAGCGGCAGCCGCGGACTGGGCTACCAGGTGTGCGACGATTACCTCCAGGTTATGGTCCGAGCGGCGGCGAAATACGGCATCAAGCTGCCCGACCGCCAGCTCTGCTGCGCGCCGATTCATTCGTCCGAAGGCCGGAAATACCTGGCCGCCATGGCCGCCGCCGCCAATTACGCCTGGGCCAACCGCCAAATCATGATGGAGCTGGCCCGCCGCAGTCTGCAGCGGACGCTTGGCATGGACAGGGCCTCGCTTGGCGGCAAGCTGGTGTACGATGTTTGCCACAACATCGCCAAGCTCGAGGTGCATGAAGTGGACGGGAACCGCAAACGGCTCTGCGTGCATCGCAAAGGGGCCACGCGGGCGTTTCCGGGCTCCCGCCAAGAAGTCCCACCGCCTTATCGCACGGTGGGGCAGCCCGTTCTCGTGCCGGGCGACATGGGGACCGGCTCGCTGATTTGCGCGGGCACGGAAGGCGCGCTGAGCATGACCTTCGGCAGCTCGGTTCATGGCGCGGGCCGGCTCATGAGCCGCAACGCCGCCCGCAAAGCCAAGGAGGCTGGCGCGCTCATGCAAGAACTGACGGAAAGCGATGTGGTGGTCATGGCCCGGAACCGCCGCGTGCTTT
>PUMX01000263.1 GCA_003552485.1 Candidatus Hydrogenedentota bacterium | reverse complement strand
GTATGCCCGCCCGCAAAATCTTCGCGCAGCGATTCGGCGCATAGGAACGCCGCCTCGCGTTCGACTTCCGGCAAGATCACACCGAAGGCGTCGCCGCCATACCGGCATACGGTCCCTTTGCCCTCAAAAACGCGGCGCAGTTCCACGCCCAGTTCGCTTAACAATGCGTCTCCGGCGGCGCGGCCACGCTCACTGTTGAGCTTGCCGAACCAGTCGAGATCCGTGAGCACGAGCGATACCGCGCCGCCGCCGCTCTCGGCGTCCTCGACGCATTGGCTGAGCCGCGCGGAAAACCCTTCAAAATCGGGCAATTCCACAGCCGTTTCTTTCCTCGCCGTCATCTGCATCACCGCGATCCCTATGAAGCCTTTCGTGATATCCTTGGCAAGTATAGCCGCCTTGAATACATATGTCAACATATGTATGCTTTCGGCATTATACCGCAAGCCCCATCACGGTTTGAAGCTGACACTGCCGGAGCCGCGGGGCGCCACGATGCCCGGTAACCCTCCAGGCGGCTAGGCGAATCGTCAGCATTGAGCGCCCAGGCGCCGCGTGCTGTATAATGCCGTTCTCAACATTATCCAGTTTGAAACCACAATAACTATTGGCGTCACGATACGATGCCCCATCGAGGGGCTGATTGGAGGCTTATGTCGCATGATCGCAGCCACACGCGGGTAGGTGTATATGTTGATGTCGCGAACATCGCTCGGAACGGCGGATATGGAATGCGGTACGACGTGCTGCGGGAGTTCGCCTGCCGCGGCAACGCGGAACCGGTCCGCCTGAACGCCTATGTTACGTATGACGCGGAACGAGCAGAGCAGGACCCCAGTTACCGCGACGCGCAGAACAATTTCTTTTCGCTACTACGGGATTTTGGATATAAAGTCATTGAGAAACACGTCCGGTGGTATACGGATGAGAGCGGGAACCGGTTTGGCAAGGCGAATGCCGATTTGGACATGGCCGTGGATGCGCTGCTCCAGTCCCAGAACATCGAGAGCGTGCTGCTGGCCACGGGCGACGGTGATTTTGTGCGCGTGGTGCAGGCCATGCAAAACACCGGGTGCCGAGTCGAGGTTGTCGCGTTCGATAACGTGTCGGGCAACCTGCGCCGCGAAGCGGATATATTCATGTCCGGTTACCTCATTCCTAATCTCCTGCCTATGTCCTCGTCCGTCCGCGGCGGCGCGGCATGGGGAGAGGTCGGCGCCCGCGTGCGTGGCGTCTGTTATATGCATACGGGCAAAGGCTACGGGTTTCTGCGGTTCATGAAAACCATTGACACCGACCTTTGGCGGGTGGACAGCCGTCAACCAGGTTCGCCTTACGAGACCGTGTTCTTCCACGATTCCCAATTGCCGCCGGAGGTCAGCTATCAAGACCTGCCCAGCCGCAATATCATCTTCGAGTTTGATCTGGCCCGAGCGGAGAACGGCGAAGACGGAATGCAAGCGAAAAACATGCAGCTTGTCGCGCCGCGCCGGCGCGCGGGAGGTTCGTCCTCTGGGGGAACGCAACCACAAGCGCAGGCGCCGGCATCCCCTAAAGAGTAGGGAAGCGGACACGCCGCCGAGTTTGCGGGCGGCCACGGTAGAGCCGGCGGCCCGCGCTTATAAGCAAGACCCCTGAGACACTTCCGGCGCTCCACCCAGAGGCTTTCGGCGGAGCGCCGGTTCTCTTTCCTTTCCCAACGAGCGCGACGGGCCGACCGCGCCTTACTTGGGAGCTGGAGGCCGCGATGTGTAGGGACCGTGGACGGATCGGACCTCGAAGCTTTCTTCCGTGTCGTCCAGCACGGCCACGTGGTACAGTTCTCCGCCCGGCTCGACGCGCACAACGACGTGGCCCTGGCTGGACGCGGTCTTGGGCATGTAGTATTCCACGTACTTCTGGCCCAGCTCGACCGTATAGTCGTCGATGAGGTCCGCAACGCGCTCGTCGTACCGCTCGAGGAAGTGCTCGGCGCGGCCCGGCCACAAGCCGTTTGTGAGAAACACGTCGCGGGGGCCGGGGTAGATGGAATCGTCGAACAACCGCTCGAACACGTGCGGACGCGGTTGAATGACGGCCCATACTTCGACGATGTGAACGCGGGGCCGGAGAGCGGCGAGGAAGAAAGGATGCGCCTGTGAGCCGTGATGGTTGGCCACATGCACGTCCACCGGCCCGGTTACCCATGCGATGGCCTTTTCCATGGGCTCTTGCAGGTCGCCCCCATTAAAGTACGCGAAGTCGCCGTAGCGCATGACGAAAGCGGTGCTGAGCGTGTTTTCCTCGCTCGGGATGGTCTCGCCCTCGGAGAAGCGCGGCCGCGTTTTGTGGCCGGCGCCAGTCCATGCTTCGGCGTTGACGGCAAGGTTTCGGACCTTGAATTCCGGGAACGCGCTGGGATCATGACGAAGCACGAGCTGATCGTCCCGGCCCGCTTCAAACTTTTCCATGCGCATGCCGCGGTCGATGTGCTCCTCGACAAAGGCCCCATATGCTTCCTTGGCCCGCTCCACTGAACCCTCGCGATCAAGCAGGGCGTGAATGGGGAGGAGCTCAGCCACGTCAGCGAGACCGGCGATATGGTCTTGATGGAAATGGCTCATGACCGCGTAATCCAGGGCGGCCTCGTCTTCCCGCGGATGACGCGCCAGAATGTATCGGCCAATCCATTCGCCCGCCGGCCGCGAATCATCGGGACGGCGCGGCGGAATATAGCCTTCAGGGCGCGCGCCATCGCTCAGATCGCCGGCGTCGAAGAGCATTGTGGTTCCATCCGGAAGAATGAAGAACGCGGCGTCGCCCCGGCCCGTGTTGATATGGTGAATCTCAAGCCAGCCTTGCTCCCACGCGGGCAAAGGCTCGCCCACCTCGGCCGGTACGCCTTCCTCCGCCAAGGCCGAATACGCCAGCAGCGTTGCCGCGCAAAACGCCGCCAAGGTCCACAGCACGCTGGATAACGCTTGTCCAATATTCATCGCTGGGTTTCCTCCTGTTGTTCGCCATTGACCCGGCTGGCGCGCGCGGACTGCAATGCGACTGCCCGCCCCCGGCAAGTCCAAAAACCGTTGAGCATCCTGCTCGGCACACCGGGCTCGCTACTGCCCACAAGGCCAAACTATCAAAACGTATGATGGAAAACCCAACACCACCTATTGCAATTCCCGGGGTTTCCGCGCATGTTGACTCGAGTTCGAACGAGTAACGTTTCTTCGCTGACGTGGTCCCGCAAAGAAGGAATGGGGAACGAACCGGGGAAGTGCGTCACCACGGCCCAGCCATCATGGGGGTAAGCCGAACATCTGCGCGGTGGCAGGGTTGACACATCCCCCTACGCTTCCGTCAAAGAGGGACTCTTGATGACATATCCCTTCTTGGCGGCTTTGCGCCTTTGCGTGAGACAAAGCCCTACCTCACGCCAAGCCGCCAAGGCGCAAAGAACCTCATCAACCGTAGTGCAAGGCGAAGGTTGCTTGGCGGCTTTGCGCCTTTGCGTGCGCTAAAGCCAATGCCTCACGCCAAGCCGCCAAGGCGCAAAGGATCGCTTACGAATCG
>PUMX01000280.1 GCA_003552485.1 Candidatus Hydrogenedentota bacterium | reverse complement strand
GGGGCGGGCTACGGGGACGTGCATGTCGCCATCGATGACCGCTCGCGCATCGCCTACAGCGAGATCCATCCCGCCGAGCGGGCCCAGGATGCGATCGCGCATCTGGAGGCGGCCGTGCACTACTACGCGACCCTGGGCATCACCATCCGGCGCGTCCTGACCGATAACGGGCCCTGCTACCACGCCCGGGCGTTCAGCCAAGCCTGCCGACGGCTGGGCATCCGCCATCGCCGGACCCGGCCCTACACGCCGAGAACCAACGGCAAGGCCGAGCGCTTCATCCAGACCGCCCTGCGCGAGTGGGCCTATGCCTTCACGTATGCCACGTCGGAGGAACGCAAACGCCACCTGCCTCGGTGGATCCACGACTACAACTGGCACCGCCCACACGGTAGCCTGAACAAACAGCCACCCATCAGCGTCCTCGGTCTACCTGAGGACAACCTTGTGAGACTCCACAACTAGGGCCAGTGCGGCCTTCTCGAACACCAGCGTGAAGGCGCTGCCCTTGCGCGCCCATGGCACTTCAACCAGGTGCCCCCCCCCGTGCTCCGGACCCGTTACTCGCGGCACCGACGCGGTGATGTAGCACTCATGCTGGAAGAAGTTGAGGTGGCGCCAGCGCTTCTCGCTGAAGTCGTGCGCCGGACACAGCGCGGCGCACTGCGGACACGGGTAGCGGGCACCGCGATCGCCCGCCACCTCCAGGTGCAGCTGATGCGGCTGCGTCGAGGTATCGAGATCCTGATCCACCAACTACCACGGCGGTTGGATGCCAATCCCCAACATCAAAATCTCGTCGCCGCGCATGCCGTCGCTCCTTTTCGGAATCCCGCCCCGAGCATGGCTCAGCAACTGACGGGATTCCACTCCGAATGACCAGGAACCACTTTCCGCCGCCCACCGCCCAAGCGCGTCCCGAACGTTCGGCCGGTGCCGTCCGGGACTTCGGGCTACCCCAGCGCGTCCATCTGAACCCCGACCAAGCAGGGAGCGCTTAAAGAACCCATACATCCCGTTCAGGTGACATCTACCTTGACAGATACCGCTGGTGTGGGAAATATACCAGCGATTGAAGGCCAATCGAGAAGTGGCCGGAAACGATCGCGGAATCTGATCGTGATCTTGGCAGGAAATCTCTACCGGATTTGAAATCGCATGTCGTCGGGGAGCCATTTGCCGCCTGCGGTGAAGGGTCTGCCGATTCCGAAGAAATCCGCTGGCGAGGTATTCCTCGGAATGCCGCCTCTTGCGTCATCACATCTTCGGATTGATCAGGTGACACCTGAGTTGACCGATAGAGATACCCTGTGCTGCGCCGGAGGGGATCAGCAAGAAAACGATAACTCAGGGATCCAGATAAGCAGCAAGGTGCTCAGCACGAGCAGCCCACGTGAAATTACGAAAGAACTGCGTCTCAGCACTAGAAGCTATTCCATTACGAAAATCATCCGATCGAAGCAGTTTACGTATTGCCTCAACCCACGATTCAACATCATCTGGCGCACATAGAATTGCCGTCTCCCCGTCGGTTAGAATTTCTCTAATATTTTCTTGATCCGACGCCACGATGGGGCATCTTGCCGACATGTATTCAAAGGCCTTTAGCGGTGAAGTCCATCTCGAAATATCCGTAGAATCAACAGAAACCGTAATTTTATTTTGGTTCGGCATTAGCGCGAGATCGAACGTTTTTAACCAGCTCGATGTTTCCGAATGTGGCACATGTCCGATAAACCGAACGTTTGACAACCCCGCTACGCGAGACCGCCAAAACTCGACATCCTTTGGCATTCCGCCAACGACTATAAACTCTACATCCGGCAGCCGTGGAATAAGCCGCTCGATCAATTCCATCCCTTTCCCCGGATAGAGCTGCCCTAGATATCCAACGCGAGGCTTATCCGAGGCCGGCAGCGCTGGAGCGACACTCGGATCGACAGGATCTGCGCCGTCAGGAGCCACAATCACGGCAGTGCGGTCAGCACTCAAGGTCTCCAAGACCCAGGCGCGCAGTGTCTCAGTAATAACGACAATCATTCCTCCCGTCCTAGCCGTTAAATGGCGCCGCACGGCGCTCAGGTCGGTCCCTCGCGGTGGCTGGTGCAATTCGAGAACGCAGCGATGGCCCGTTATAGTGGCCATCGCTGCAACCTTCGGGATCCTAGTATATAAAATATCGCCACGGCTTAACCAACGCCCCAAGAGCATCTCCATCGCATATCTTGCTCTATATCCGAATACACCATCTTGCGACACCCTATGAACTGAGAAACGGTCTGAGACATTATAATACTTCCGTAGCTCGCCATCCGTTACTCGCGCCCCCTTGGCCCGCAAACCGATTAGACGCACATTAAAATCGGCGTTCGAAAATGCGTTCGCCATCTTCATAACATGAACAGAGTTGGCCGACGACGACGGCAAAACCGACGCAGATAAATAGGTAAGACTATTCGATCGCATATGCAAATCAACCCACACAAATAAAACTTTAGCGAGGCCCATCGTGGCTTGCTAATCCAAGAAAGAGGCGCCAAGCCACGAGGATCAGATGTGGCCCAACCCGTTCCCTGAATCGAGGTTCGCAGCGAGCCCGACTAGGACTTGAAGGCCTTGCGAATGATCCCTTTGGCCTCGGCAGTGTTCTCGCCAAATACCGTCCAGATCTATCCATGGTGTCGCCTCGTGCGCCTTAAGGACCAAAATAGCTTTCTCCATAACTGAAGCGTAATCCCCACGATTTCGAAAGGCGGACGCGAAGTCTAGGTAATTGTCGGTAAGCCTGCTTTGAACCGGAACACTTGGGAATCGGTGGTGTATTCGGTTCCGGATACCATGTTGTAACCGTAGCGCCCGCTGCGCGAATTTCCTACTAGGCGGAAGTCCCCAACTGTACTTGCTGGGGAGAGACATCAGTTTCGGGAATCGTAATTTGGCCATCTCGAGATACAGTGTTTGACCCATGTGGTGGTTCCGAGGAGCGCCCAGCCAATACGATGCCCACTCCTCATCCGCATAAGGCGCAATTATTGGCTTCCCTGTTTCGGAACTGCCCTGAAACGCAGTCCATCCGGCCCACTCGCCACCCAAAACGATTTTTCCGATACCGCCGTTCTGCCGGACTGCAAAGTCCAGAAACTCCGGTTCACTTACTTCATGCCCGCAGATTGAAGTTTTTGCCGGATACTGAAAGCTACGCTTCGCTGCTGACGGCAGCCAGGTGGTAGGGATCCTACGTTGTCCCTCAGTAAATCTGCAGCGAGCCTCGGCAACATCTTCGATCTGATGGTTCTCGTGATAATGCCCTCCGGTCAGAGCCTCTCCCAGGAAGCCGGACCAGACCGCCGCTGAATCGTCCATTCCGGCCGCACGATAGTAGGCTTGTCCAATGAAATTGGCATCCGGCATGTACGTCCACGGTGCCTTCCGGGCCGTTTCGCACATGGCTTCCCAGTCAAGAGTAACCTCGTCGAGGCAAACGGGGACGTGCCGCACTCCCGCTACGTCTGCGACCAACCTTCCAATTTCATAATCGAGTTGGCCGGGCCTG
>PUMX01000065.1 GCA_003552485.1 Candidatus Hydrogenedentota bacterium | reverse complement strand
GCTCGCGGAGAATGCGTTCATCCCGCCAGCTTTGCTCGTCAAGATTCTTGGTGAGCGCGCTGACCACGCTCGCGGCGACCTTGCGGGTGACCCCCTGTTCCAATAGCACCTGGTAGGCGCGGGACAACTCCGGCGGCAAGGTGTTCGCGCGCGATTCTGTGAGTAGGACCTGCAACATCTCCCGCATGTCCTGCAATTCTTTTTCGAGCTTGTCCGTGTCCGTTTGTTTTGAGGCTGGTTTTCGGAACGGAATGACGGGGGCGGGGGCCTCGCTGCCGCCGGACCGCGGTGTTTGGGAATGGGCCGGGGAAGCCGTTGGTTGGGCCCCGTCTTTATCTTCGCTCGTGGCCATGCGGTGTTGCGCATCGCTAACAAGCTTACGGAAGTACTCCACCGTCTCGTTCACGGTCTCATCCGAACCGATTTTCGAGTGCTGCTGATAGCGTTGTTCGGCCTGGGAACGCGAGCGGGGTTTCTCTTCGCTGGTAGGGATGGGCGCTCTCGCCGTGACTTCGACTTCTTTCTGGCCTAGCCACCCCGCAATTCCTTTGCTCGGGACCTCGGCCGTGCGAACAACTACAGCTTCGCTCCCAAGAGCTTCCTTCATGGCGCGGTAGGCGGCATCAAGAGAGCCCGCGCGAAAGGTGTGGAGTGGTTCGTTTCCCTTAGGCATTTACCTGTCCCCCACTTTCGAGGCGCACTGCAGGGTCGATTTCGTTGAACGACAGCACCACGATCCGCGGCGCCACGCGCTCCACCATGCGTTTCACGAACCGGCGAATCTGTGCTGGCGTCAACAAGACGGGATCATAGCCCGCCGAGACCAGGGGTTGCACGGCCTCCGTGGCCGCCTTGGCGATGGCGTCGGCCCGGGCAGGCTCCACGGGCAGATAATCGCTCGTTTCGCCTTGACGGACCGCTTCAAGAATCTCGCGCTCCAGTTCAGGCGATAGCGTCACCACCCGCAACTTGTGCTCCTCGTCCGTGTAATCCGCGCTGATCTGCCGCGCCAGCCCATGGCGCACGTATTCGGTCAGCACCTCGGTGTCTTTCGTCCGTGTCGCGAAGTCGGCCAACACCTCAAAGATGGTCTCCAAATTGCGTATGGAAACGCGCTCGCGCAGGAGATTTTGGAGCACCTTCTGGATCTCGCCTAGAGTCAGGACGCCCGGGACCAACTCCTCCACGACGGTGGGCGAACGTTCCTTCAAGTTATCTATAAGGTTTTGCACGTCTTGCCGCGAGAGCAGTTCGGGCGCGTACGCCGTGATGATTTCAGTGAGATGAGTCGCCAGGACAGCCGATGGCTCCACAATGGTGTACCCCATGCGCTCCGCGCGGTCGCGGTTGGCCTTTGACACCCACAGCGCGCGAAGACCGAAAGCGGGCTCTTCCGTGGGGATGCCCTCGATCTCCTCCTCGACCAACCCCGGATTCATGGCCAGGAAATGATCGGCGAGGAGTTCGTACCGCGCGACCTCATTCTCTCGAAGCTTTATCCGGTACTCGTTCGGCCGCAGCCGCATGTTGTCGACGATGCGCACCACCGGCACAATAAAGCCCATGCGGGCGGCGATCTGCTGACGCAACACTTGCACCCGGCTCAACAAGTCCCCGCCCTGACGGGTGTCGGCAAGGGGGATGAGGGCGTATCCCAGCTCCACCTTGATCGGATCAACCGCCAGGAAATCCTCCGGTCGAGAGGGTTCTTCTTCCGCTGGTTCTTGCTCCAAGGCCACTTCCTCGGCTTGCGTGAGAGCGGCTTGACGTTGCAGCGAAAGATGGGCCTGATACCCCATGAATCCGAGTACGGCCGCGATCAATAGGAACGGCACGGTGGGCATGCCGGGCACGAGGCCAAATACCGCGAGAAGCGCCCCGCCTGTGCCCAGAGCGCGGGGATAACGGGTGAGTTGTTCGCCAAGGTCGGCGCCGAGATTTTCCTCGGATACGGTTCGTGTCACGATCAGACCCGCTGCTGTCGATATCAACAAGGCGGGCACCTGAGACACGAGCCCATCCCCCACGGTCAAAAGGGTATAGGTCTGCAAGGCTTCCATGATGGCCATTCCCTCGAAGACCATGCCGATGATCAAGCCGAAGATGATATTCACCAACACGATAATGATGGCCGCAATGGCGTCGCCGCGGACAAACTTCGTGGCCCCGTCCATCGCGCCGTAGAAGTCGGCTTCCCGTTCGATTTCCCGCCGCCGCGCGCGGGCTTGCTCTTCGGTGATGAGCCCCGCGTTAAGATCGGCGTCGACGCCCATCTGTTTACCGGGCATGGCGTCCAACGTGAACCGCGCCGCTACTTCCGAAATGCGGCCGGCGCCGCGCGTAATCACTACGAACTGGATGATGACGAGGATCGAGAAGATCACAAATCCAACGACATAATTGCCCCTTGTGACAAATTCTCCGAACGACTGGATGACCTCTCCCGCATACGCGTCGGTTAGTATGAGCCGCGTAGTGGCCACGTTTAGACTGAGCCGGAACAAGGTGAGCACGAGCAGCAGCGAGGGAAACACCGCAAACTCGACCGGCTTCTGGATGTAAATGGTGGCCAGCAAGACCACGACGCCCAAGGAGATGTTAATCGTGAGCAAGACGTCGAGGATTCCCGTATGCATGGGAATCACAAGCACGGCTAGAATTCCCACGACACACGCGCCCAGGAGAATATCCTGATTGCGTTTCAGGGAAAACCCTCTCTGTTCCACTTGTTCCGCGGATGCTCCCATTGGACGCCGCTTTATCCTTACGTTGCTATGCGAGTAGGCTTGTAGTTGTAAACGCTTACGTCTTCATTCGCCATTGGTTACCCCGCCGCAGCCCCCACAGGGTAATTCATGCGCCGGCGCTCCTGGATCTTCTCCGTGCGCCGATCTATCTTATACACATAGGCCAGAACTTCGGCGACAGCCCGGAACAAATTTTCAGGCACGGGCTGATCAATATCTACGGTTTTGTAAAGCGTTCGGGCCATGTCAGGCCGTTCGACGATGGGGACATCGTTCTCAATGGCTGCTTCACGGATACGTTCCGCCAACAGGCGCGCTCCCTTGGCCACTACGGTGGGCGCTTGCATCGACTCGGGATCATAGCGAAGCGCCACGGCATAGGTGACAGGGTTCGTCACCACCACATCCGCCTTGGGAATCTCCTCCATCATCCGTTGCGTCGCGAGTTGACGCTGAATCTGGCGGACGCGCTGTTTGATTTGGGGATCGCCCTCCATTTCCTTGGTCTCTTGCTTGGCTTCTTGGACCGTCATGCGTAAGTCTTGTTCGTGCTGCCAGCGTTGGAAGGCGAAATCAAGCACCCCGAGAATGAGCATGGCCGCGCACACCCGGAACCAGATCAAGGCTATGAGCCACCCCACGTGCTGCACAATGTCCAGCGGCTCCATGAAGATGAGGGTCAGCAGTTCTTCCCACCGAGTACGCAACGTGACGAACACAATCGAAACCACGATGACCAGCTTCAACATGGATTTGAAAAACTCCACCAGCGTGCGGGCGCTGACGAACTTCTTCATCCCTTCGAAGGG
>PUMX01000028.1 GCA_003552485.1 Candidatus Hydrogenedentota bacterium | reverse complement strand
TGGCCCGCACCGAGCACATGTTCTTCGATCCCAAACGGATTGTGCACGTTCGCAGCATGATTCTGTCGGAGGATGAAGCAAGCCGGCGCAAAGCGCTCATGAAGCTGCTGCCCTATCAGAAGGAAGACTTCAAGGGCATTCTCAAGGCAATGAAGAATAAGCCGGTCACCATCCGCTTGCTCGATCCGCCCCTACACGAGTTCCTCACGCTGGATAACAAGCAGATCGAAGAACTGTCGAAGCAGATTAACGTGCCGGCGGACAAGATCAAGACCCGTATAGCGCAACTTCATGAATTGAATCCCATGCTCGGCCATCGCGGTTGCCGGCTTGGCATCGCGTATCCCGAGATTACTGAGATGCAGGTGCGCGCGATTCTTGAAGCGGCGGCCGAACTCGGCAAAGAGCGGGTGAAAGTGCTGCCCGAGATCATGATCCCGCTGGTAGGACACGAGAACGAGTTCAACAACCAGGAAGCGCTCGTGCGCCGTGTGGCCGACGAGGTGAGCAAGGAGCACAAAGTCAAGCTCAACTATCTCGTGGGCACGATGATTGAGATTCCGAGGGCGTGTCTCGTAGCGGAAAAGATCGCGGAGAAAGCCGAGTTCTTCAGCTTCGGCACCAATGACCTGACCCAGATGGGCTTCGGGTTCAGCCGCGACGATGTGGGCGGGTTCCTACCCTACTACATCGAGCAGGAAATTCTCCCGGACGATCCCTTCCAGACGCTTGACCAAGAAGGCATCGGACAACTCGTGGCCATGGCCGTCGAACGCGGTCGGCAGACGCGCCCCGATATTAAGCTGGGCATCTGCGGCGAGCACGGCGGTGACGCGGAGTCCGTGAAGTTCTGTCACCGTGTGGGGTTGGACTACGTGAGTTGTAGCCCGTTCCGTGTGCCCATCGCGCGCCTGGCCGCGGCGCACGCCGCGCTCGAAAACCCGCGGAAGAAGGCGTCCGCGAAGAAGAGCAAAGCTAAGGCGAAATCGAAGAAGAAAGCAGCCACTAAGAAGCGGTAAGCGTTCCAAATCTATCGAGCGCTACGAAAGCCCCCGGGACCAAGTTTCCGGGGGCTTATTTGTTCTTGGAACCGGGGCCACGCGCACACACGCGCCCTGGAAATTCGAGGGAAAGGGCTGCCGGCAACGGGCCTGAAGACGTGGTTACGCGCCCGCGAGACGCCGGCGGTACAAGAAGTCCCCCTTGCGAAGGCGTGTATGTTCGGAGACATGGTTTACACCTGTTCGGGGACATCGTTTACAGTCTTGCCCCGAGTCCATGATAGCAGGCAGGGTTCTTTTTACGGTATTGTGTTGTTTCCCTGGGCGGAGGATAGGGCAACGCTGGAGAGCGACCCGAGCGCCGAGCCAGGGGCCAAGACGATGGGCGCCGCCGGGCAACGAGGGCCCGGTGGCGCCTTTGCGGCTATATCGGATTGGCTTGAAAGCGATAAACTCCTTTGGAGCGTTCAGCTGCATACGGGCCTCACGGTGAAGGTCGAAAGAACGCGCTGTTGTCTCACATCAATAAGGGCCACGCGCTGCTGGCAAAAGTATACCTTCATGTGGCCGTCCTGGCCGGCGTCGGGGCGCAGAGCGACGGGGTAGCCATGCAGGGCTTTGGATATTGGGTAGAGCGCGCCGTTGTAGGAGATGGCGCCGTTGTCCTGAACTTTGCGCACGATGGTGTCGTCGGCATATTCGATAGGCGGCCACTGCGCGGGCAAGGCGCGCGCGCTGGGTTCGTAGTGTTGTCCGGGCGTATCCAAATCCAAGGCGTCATGGGGCCGCAGCCAGTTGTACTCGTGGCGCCAGTTATCAAAGCGGCGCTGGCATTCGCGATGGGGCCAACCCACGCCGTCGCCCAGCAGTTCGAGCCCCACAGTGCGGTTGAGGCGTTCGAGCTTGCCTTGGGTCTGCGGATGGTAAGGCCGCCCATGGGAGATTTTGACATGAAGGCGCATGAGCCATACGCACAGCTTGGTCAGCCCGCCGTGCCGGGTGGCCCAAGGCGCGCCATTGTCCATCAGCATCCGCCACGGCAATCCATAGCGCTCAAAGGCCTGCCGGAGGCTGCGTTGCACGGTGACCAAGGTTTCATCCAGGCAGGCGTCCAGCACCAGGTTAAAGCGCGAATGGTCATCCAACACCACCAAGGGATGACAACGGCCTTCCGGACACGGCACATGGCCTTTGAAATCCATCTGCCACAGGTCATTGGGCCGTTCGTGTTCAAAGCGGATGAACGCTTTGTGTTTGGCCGATTCCTCGGGCTCCACCAACCCATGGCGTATGAGCACGCCGGTAATCGTGCTCGGCGCTGGAAGCCCGTTATACCCTTGGTTTTCCAAGATGCGCCGCAGCTTGCGAGCGCCCCATTTAGGATACTGGCGCCGCGTGGCTACCAACAGCGTCTCCACCTCAGGGCTCACCCGTACCGGGCTCGTATGAGGCCGGCGCGACCGCTCCGTCAACCCCGCTGCGCCTTCCTCGCGAAATCGGCGCAGCCACTTGTGGCCACATGTCCGGGATATCCCGAACCGCCGGCACGCCTCGCTCACACTTAATTTTCCCTCACTCACCAGCTCAATAAACTCCAATCGAAGACGGTCCACAGTGCGCTCCTTCCAAGGCATTCCACGGCCCTCCTTTTGGGCCATAGATTGCCAGTTGGACTGTAAACGATGTCTCCGAACACCTGTAAACGATCTCTCCGGTCTATACACCCCCTTCGAAGGGGGACTTTCTCGCTGCGCCGCACGCTGTGCTCAGCCTCCCCTAAAAGAGCTCGAAGGGGACTTTCTCGCTGCGCCGCACGCTGTGCTCAGCCTCCCCTAGAAAAGCTCGAAGGGGGGGCTTTCTCGCTGCGCCAGGAACAAGGATCGCTATTTGCCAATGCAAAAGGTTGAGAAGATGCGATCCAACACATCGTCTGGGGTGGTCTCGCCGGTGATCTCCCCGATAGCCCGCTGCGCTTCCTGAATCTCGATGCTCAGCAACTCGGGGAACAGCTCGAATTCATCCTCCACGCGCTTCAAGGCGTCAGCGGCGCGCCGTAGACTGTCTTGCTGATGCATCCGCGTGATAAGCCCCTGCTCGGGCGGAACCGCGGCATCGCCGAGCAATTGCTCAGCCAAGGCGTCTTCGAGTTCGCTGAGTCCCTTGGATTCGGTAGCGGAGACATGACACACCGCCGAGAATTGGGTGGACCAACGGGGAGGATGCGCGTCTGGCGCCAGGTCGATCTTGTTCCACACGAGAACCAACGGCGTGTGGTAGCTCGCCAGTTCTTCAGCAAGGGCGCGTTCTTCATCAGTCGGCGGCTGCGACGCATCCATGACTAGCAACACAATGTCCGCATTCTTCAGTGCGTTCCGCGCCCGCTCGATGCCAATCTGCTCGACCTCGTCCACGCCGCGGTGGAGCCCTGCCGTATCAGTAAGGCGCACAGGCGCGCCTTGGATCGTGATGACTTCCTCGAGCACGTCCCGTGTCGTTCCGGGCACGGCCGTCACGATGGCCCGGGCATCGCGCAACAAGGCGTTGAACAGGCTCGACTTCCC
>PUMX01000113.1 GCA_003552485.1 Candidatus Hydrogenedentota bacterium | reverse complement strand
TACAGTGTCCAGCCGGGTCGATAACCGCGTTGAAGGAATCCTTCGGCCTCGTGGGCGTTGTCGATGGTAAACTGCTCGGCATTCCACTCGAGCTTTCGCCCACTGCGGAAGGCCACGTTTCCAAGCAATACCGCCTCCGTGATGGGCATCGAATAGCCGAAGTGGCACAGTGCTTCGCCTTCGCCCCGGCAGGCTTTGATCCATTCGGCGTAATGCCCAATGGACGGCGCAATGCTGGGCTCCGGCGGTTCGAAATCCTCGAACTCGTCCTCTGGCCACAACTTGTGCTCGGGGTAGCTGACGAGCAACATGCCCTTATCTCCCACGAACACGCCCCACGCCCAGTCGGGCAGGTCGTGCTCGGCGAACACGGCGCGCGGCTCGTCGTCATGGGTCCAGGTGAGCGTGACCGGCGGTTTGCCGCCGCTGCGTTCAAACTCATACCGCACGTGCAGCCTGGGCGGCACGGTCCGCGGGTGCGGGGATTCGGATCCTTCGGCCTCGACCGTCGACGGATGCCGCAAGTCCAGCGCCCAGAATCCCCAGTTGAAGAAGTGACATCCCATGTTGGTCAACTCTCCACCTGCGAAGTCCCACATGAGCTCCCATCCTGGCTCTTTTCGGGGAATGTAGTCCGGATGGTACGGCCGCCAAGGCGCGGGCCCAAGCCACAGGTCCCAATGCAGAGAATCAGGCTCCGGGGCCGACTCCGTGGGTATCTCCATGGTCTCTCGTACCGTGCGTTCCCAGATGTGAAAGGCGCTGACTTCGCCGATCGCGCCGCTACGGATCAGCTCGACGACGCGCCGGATGTTTTCCGTCGCGTTCGCCTGCGTGCACAGCTGGGTGGCCACGCCTTGTTCCTTCGCCACCTCGGCCATCACCCGCGCTTCCCGCACGGAATGGGCGCCCGGCTTTTCGCAGAATACGGGCTTGCCCATTCGCATCGCAGTCACACTGGCGGGCGCATGGCTGTGGTCGGATGTGCTTACGACGACGGCGTCAATATCACCGTCCATCTCATCGAGCATTCTGCGGTAGTCGTTGTATTCCGCTGCATCGGAATACACGTCAAATGCATCGCCCGCGCGGCGCATATTCACATCGCACAGCGCGGCAATATGCGTGCCGGTTACCCGCTCCGCATATTCTCCTTGCCGGGTGCGCTCCCTGCCCGCGAGTATATCCAAGACCCGGCGACCTCTGCCGCCGACGCCGATCACAGCGAGGTTCATCCGTTCGTTTGATCCCGCCACCCGCGCATACGAACGAGCGTCTAGCCCGTAGCCCGCGGCTAACCCTGCGCCGGCCGCTGCGCCTGCCTTCAGAAACGCGCGCCGCCCTACCCTTGCCTTGTCCATGGCTCAACTCCTTGTGTAAAGGGTTCTTTGCCTGGCTTCCAATCGCTGTGGTTATGATCCCTATAGTATCATGTACGCCGTCTAAATGAGCTAAGCCAAAAGGTTTCCGCAAGAGCGCGGCTCTCTTCTTGTTCGTCTCGCGTCTGCGTCTTCTTTCCGGCGTAGAGCCGAGCTACAGTTAATGGCTTTGGTGCGAGCGGCTCATGCGTGGTCCGTATCAAGTGGGACCATCCATGGCGCTGATGGTCTTCCGATGGCATGTGCTGCCGGGTCAACCGTATTCCTCAATACCCTCGCTTTCGATTGCGGCTTCCAGATCATCTTGCGGACTGCCTGGCGGCGCGTGTTCAAGAAGCCGGGGAGCGGCGAACGCTATGGCCCACGCGCCCACCGGCGCGGTGAGCACAATACTCAGTACCGCTACTGCCAGTATGACTTCCCCGGGATAGGTATTCATGCCGGCCATGCGCATTGCAGCAAGCGGGGCCGCGCCAATAGCGGCTTGCACGGTGGCCTTAGGCGTGTATGCAATCATAATGAAGACACGCTCGCGCAGGTTGAGTTGTGTGCCCAGCAGACAGACGTAGACTCCCGCGCTCCGGGCGATCAGGCCTAGCGCCACTATAGCGGCCCCGGCCAGTCCCGCTTCCCATGCGACGTTGATGTTCACCTGTGCGCCAACCATGACGAAGAGCAGGATTTCCGCGAACACCCAAATCTTACCGAGCCGCGCTGATATCTCGTGGGCCATGTGCTCGCGTTGCTCGAGAATGACGAAGCCGATGGCCATTACCGCCAGAAGAGCAGCAAAGGGAAACCATTCTTCGACGGCGTATTCAAAGCGGACTAGGAAGATTGACACGCCGAGAAGCACAAGCACCCGTTTTGTGGCGCGGGGGTTAAACCATTCGAACAAGCGAATCAGAATCAAGCCCGTCAATAGTCCGACGCCGATGCCCAGAATGATGGACAAAAATAGGCCGCTTACTTGCCACGTCATGCTCGCCTGATGACCGGTATACAAGCCCAGCAACGCGGAGAACGCCGTAATAACGAAGACGTCATCCAGGGAAGCCGCCGCGAGCACCAAAGTCGGGATGCCCTTGTGCGTGCCACGCCCTTCTTGTATGAAGCGGATCATCATGGGCACGACCACGGCCGGAGATATGGCGGCGAGCACGGCGCCGAGCAAGGCGGATTGCATGTAGGTAAGGCCGAGCAAATAAGGCCCTAGCAATGTGATGGCGGCCCCCTCGAAGAGAGCGGGTATGGGAACGAGCAGCATCTTCCCTTTGGCGCGGCGCAAGGCGGCGGTGCTGATCTCGAACCCCGCGCGCAATAGGATAGTGATAAGCGCGATGAGCCGCAGGTCATAACCTATCGCAAGAAGATCCGGATCAAGGGTGTTCAGCACGTAAGGGCCAAACAACACCCCAATACACAACATACCCACCAGGCCCGGGACATGGATCTTGCGCAACAGCCAATCGAGAATGAGCGCGAAGATGACGATTTCCGCCAAACTGTTAACCATGAGAGAAGCCACCTCTGCATCTGTGGCCCCAAGGGCCAGCCGAAAAAGAAGTCATTGGCGGAAGGCTCGGAATTGACCCACCCCGCCACCAGAAACTGGCAGGGGTCATTAGCCTACGATGGTGAGGCGGTTTGGAGGGGAACCCCATCCCCGGAACAACAATGTAGCAAGCTCTGATACGCGCCCGCAACAGGGCCGGCGGTCACCGTGACTCATTTCCGCTTTGATGAACGCCGCTTACCCTCGCGGTGGTCACCCTGCTTCCCCTTGCTCATCACGCCGCCGACGGCCGCAGCCGCCGCGAGCTGTTCCTTGGGCACGGGCACGTTGCGATTACAACGGGGACACTCCACGTGATCGCCCTTGTAGTCCGGCGGTAGCTTCATGCGGAGGCCGCAGGCGCACGAGAGAAACACGAACTGGTTGACCTTGCGCAACAAGTCGCCGGCTTCCCGGGTCCGGTGGCGCGCTTCCTTGGGATCGGCGTCTTCCGCCGAGGCTTCGCGCGCCGCCTGCGCTTCACCCGCCAGCGCCGACTTCGGCAACCGCGTCTTCTTGCCGGTGGCCTGTTCAAGCGCCCGCTGGTAGGCCTCGAAAGATACGCGGCCGCCCATGCTGCGCAATGCCTTTACGCGTTCCTCGACGGGCGGATGGGTGCTGAACAAGCCCCGGGCCGACATCTTTTGCAACGGGTTGATGATGAACATGGGCGCGACGGCGCTGTTGACCTTTTCCATCTTGCCGGGTTGCCCGCTGATGGCTTCCAAGGCTTGCGCCAGGCCTTCGGGATAGCGCGTGTATACGGCGGCGCTCGCGTCAGCGAGGTATTCGCGCTTGCGCGAGCTGGCCAAGTACAGCATGCGCGCGATAATCGGCGCGAGGATGGCCAACACAAGCGCGACGATCATCATAACCGCTTGCGCCTGCCCGCCGCCGCGTCCGCGTCCGCCACTTTGATAGCGGCGTCCGCCGGCCATGCTCGAGTAGAACATGCCGCGGAGAAAGACCTGCGAGATGATGACGATGGCGCCCAGCATAACGCCGAGCAGCGTCATGAAGAGCACGTCGCGGTTCTGAATGTGCGCGATCTCATGGGCCATCACGCCCTGAAGCTGGTCGCGATTCAAACGCTTGAGCAGACCAGACGTGATGGCCACGGAGGCCTTGTCCGGGTTGCGTCCGATGGCGAACGCGTTGGGCGCTTGCTCGTCGATGATGTAGATCGCCGGCATCTTGCCGAGGCCAGAGGCGATGGTCATCTCCTCGACGATGTTGAACAGCCGGGGATGGTCTTTTTTCTCGATGCGCTGCGCGCCCACTGACGCGAGCATGATGCTGTCGCCCTGGAAGTACGCCACCAGCGTGAGCACAAACCAGATAACGCCGGCGCCGAGCACGCCGAGCACGCCCAGTCCGGGCTCGATGGCCTCGCCGATGACAAAGCCCAGCCCCACGAGGAGCAAGGCCATCCCGAAGACGAGCACCATCGATTTGCGTCGATTCGAACGGATTTGTTCCCACATATGCGGGTAATGCGCTCCTATTCAGAGGATACGGCCGTTGGATGGCGGCGTCCCGATTACGAAAAGCTGACTTGTGGCGCTTCCCGTTGCGCGGGGTCTTCGATCTCGAAGAACTCTTCCTTCTGGAAGTTGAACATGCCGGCCACAATGTTGCTGGGGAACATTTGGATCTTATTGTTCAGCTTCATGACCTGGTCGTTGTAGAGCTGGCGCGCGAAGCTGATCTTGTTCTCCGTGCTCGTCAGCTCCTCCTGCAGCGAAAGGAAGTTCTGATTCGCCTTCAGGTCCGGATAATTCTCGACCACGACGTAGAACTGGCCCATGGCCCCGGAGAGTTGATTCTCCGCATCTCGCCGCTCGTCCATGTTGCGCGCGTTCATCGCCTGGCTGCGCGCCTTGGTGATGTTCTCGAGCAACTCGCGCTCGTGGTCCATGTAGCCTTTTACCGTCTCGATGAGGTTTGGAATCAGGTCGTGCCGGCGTTTTAACTGCACGTCGATCTGCGACCAGGCGTTCTTCACCTCATTGCGGTAGCGGACCAGGTTGTTGTAGATGGTAATGACCGAGATCACCAGCACCACGGCGATCGCCAGAATTACGAGCAAAGCAATCATGGTTGGCCTTCTCCTTCGGTGGGTTGCTGTTGACCGGCGGCGTCATCGGAGGCTGCCGGTGATTGGGAATCCGTCGGTGCGCCAAAAAGGCCGCGCAGGAATTGCTCGACCTTGTCGCCGTTCGCCATGGTGTGCCCCGCCCGCATGACCTGGGCCAGTTCGCCTTCGTCGAACCAGATCCCGTCGCCATCCACGCAGCGATCATACGCCACGGGCTCGTCGCCGCCGGTCACATCTTTCTCCATGGGTTTGTCGCAAACGGGACACTTAGCAACGCGGCTGGCGGCGTGCGCCGGATTGCCGCTTGACATGAACTCCATGCAGATATTGTGATCGCCGAAAAGCAGTTCGGCCTCTTCCGCATCCAGCCAGACACCGTGGCAGGTTGTGCAGAAGTCGACCTCGATTTCGTCGTATTCAAGCACAATCATGGGCGATTCTTTGCAGACCGGACAATTCATCGTAAAGACCTGTTGCTCCGTGTTTTCTTTCGCGTGTGTGCAAGCAGTCTAGTACCCCCCTAGGGGAGAGTCAAGGACTCATTACACCTTTTCCACCGGGGGATCGCCATTCTTTCGAAGCGGCGTTATGCAACGACGACCGCATCCGCGCCGCCCGCCCCTGTTGTGAATACGCCGCACCGCCCGGTCTACGGCGGGTTCGTGCCCCATATGTCCATGTCGCGGATGAGCGTGCGGCCAGGTAACGCAGCTAGATGCACCACGGTCGCGGCGATGTCGGCGGCGTGTAGATAGAGGCCCGGTCCGTGATCCGCGCCGGGTTCCTCGCTCGTGTCCACGCGGCTCGGGTTCAGCACCATCACGCGAATGTTATGACGCCGGACCTCATAGTTCAGCGCCTGCGAGAATCCCTGCAAGCCGAATTTGGCCGCGTTGTACACGCTTGTTCCGGGATCGCCCTTCTTGCCACTCATCGAGCTGACCATGATGATGTCCCCGCGTTCCCGCGCTATCATGCCCGGCAGGAACGCCTTCGTCGTGAGGAACACGCCGGTCAGGTTCAAATCGATGACTTCGCGCCAGGCGTCTAAGGGCAGGTCCACCACCTTGCCACTCCGCCCGCCGCCGGCATTGTTCACCAGCAGATGAACGGAACCGAGGCGCTCCTGAACGGCCGCCGCCATCGCCTCGATAGCCGCCGGATCCCGTTGATCGCATACGAACGGGTGGCACCGCGCGCCAATGGCGTCTGCGGCTTCTTTCAGTGTGGATTCGCCGCGTCCCGTGATTGCCACGGTTGCGCCCGCTTCATGCAGCGCTGCGGCGATATGCCGTCCAATGCCCCGGCTTCCGCCGGTGACGACGGCCGTAACTTCGTTCAATCGAGGCACTATGCAGCACTCCTTGTCTTTCACGTCAGAACAACCCGCATTCAGAGGCCGTCAGTATGGCGCAACCGTCCGCGCTCACGCTATACATGCCGGCGCGCTCCTGAACGCTACGCCAGACGCCCGTCGAGGCGGAGAATGCCCCAGACGGAGAGCATGTAGATAAGCACCGCGATGAACACCACGGTGGTGAAACCGAAGTGTACGGCGGTTAGGGTGGCGAGGCTCGCTCCAATGACCGAGGAGAAGCCATTGATGCCCCAGGCCCAAGGCACGAGGCCATCGGCGCGATCGGACAGCAATTGCAGGCCGGCCGGGAACGGCATCCCCATGAAGAAAGCGAGGGGGGCAAGCAAGAGGATGCTCACCGTGATCTTTACGGCGTCGCTCCAGCCGGCGCCGAATTCGAAAAGCGGCGGCAATCCCGCGAGATACAGCACGGAGAGCAGTAAAATCGCGAGCGCGGCCACGGCGACCACCACGGGTTTACGCGCCATAAAACGGCCCGCCGTCAGACTGCCTAGTCCGGAAAAGATCATGAACGACGTAAGCACGACGGTGACCGAGTAGATGGGGTATGCGAGAAAGCGCATAAACGTCTGGATGAATCCGATCTCGAGGAACATGTAGCCCAAGCCAAGGCAGGTGAAATACAACAGCGTCCAGCTGCGTGCGCCGCGGCCCGCGCCTTTGCGGGCGAAGACGGCTAAGGGAAGCACGATAAGCGCAAGGCTCACGATGAATCCCTGCGCCACCGCGCCAAGCAGCACCACGTAGCCCCATTCCATAAACGGCGCCCATTCGCGGCCCATTTCGCGCAGAATATGGGGAAGGTTCGTTGGTTTAAGGAACCGGAAGAAGTAAGGGCGGTCGTCGGTTGCCGGTTCGATGAAGAAAAGGTAATCTTCGTAGAAGGCTTCGCGGTTGGGCGACAGGATCTCCTGGGCCGCGTTGTAGTAGTGGGGCTCGTCGAGCATGGTATAGCGGTTCGCCTCGTCGGCGGTGATGCCGGGATAGTAGGCAAGATCAAGGAAGCGCTCATCGCTGAATTCGCGGATAGCATTGATCTGGTCATCATCCAATGGCTGTTTCGATGCGACGATGGTCGCATTGTTCCACGACCGGATAAACGCCATGTGCTCGCCTGGATTCTCGACGCCCGATTGCTCCAACGCCTCGACGGTTGTGGCGAACAGTTTAATGGCGTCGCGCGGCGGAGTCTTGAGCCACGTAGTGAGCGCCAACACGCCATCGTCGGTCAACCGATCGAGGTACACGGCGAGCGCCTCGACGGTGTAAACATAACTCTCGTTTAGCGCCAACACGCCGCCGGCCCCCGCGCCAAACGAGCCGAAAAGCGGGACTTGGATGAGATCGTACCGGGCGTCCGGATTCGCTTCGGCAAAGCCGCGTCCTTCCGCAAGCACCGCTTCGACGTCGGGCCGCGCCAGCAAGTCGCCGGAAAAATCGCGCAACGGTCCTTCCAAGAGCGAGAAGACGCCGGGGTCCACCTCGACCGCCGTAACGTGGCGCGCGCCCAACGTCAGCGCCTGGAGGATGTCCGTGCCGCCGCCCGCCCCAAGCACGAGCGCCTCGGGTTCATCCACCAGCCGGTAGGGGAGCGCGCCGGTCACGTAATCGAGGAAGGCGAAGCGGTCCAGGTCGCCGTCGAACCTGTGCACTGGCGACACGGCGCCGGCGTCGAAGAACAAGCCGATTTGCTCCGGCAGTTCGCCGAGTTCGCTCATCGGGTAGTTGGCGATTTGCCCGGGCGTTTCCCGGATCATGGACGAGGATACGGCCGTGACAACGGAGAGCGGGCTGTACGTTTCGTGGACGACTTCCGCATCCGGGTATTGTAAGGCGTAGGAGAGGTCTTTGTATTCCGAGACGTTGACGGGTTGGATGCCAGGGATGAAAACGATCGCGAGGACGGCGACCAAGGGAACAAGCCGCCATGCCGCGGTCCACCGGTTTTCCCAGGGGCAACTCAACAACAGGTACGCCGCCGCGCCGAACCCCGTGAGGCAGTAGGGAATGGCGGCCGGCGAAACCATGTACATGAGCGCGACCACAGCAAACGCGCCCAGGCCCGAGCCCACCATATCGAAGAAATACACGCGTGGGATATGGCGCGGCGCGAGGAAAAACGCGAGCGTCACACAGGCCGCGCAGAGGAAGAAGGGCACGGCGAGAATCACATAGAGCAGGCCCAGATACGCGAGTTGCGCCGGTTCGTGAATGAGCCGGTGCGTTTCGAACGGCACGGCCTGGCTAAGCCGGTAACACAGGGCCAGGCTAAGCGTGATGGCGAGCGCGCACAGCCGAATCGCCGCGGCCTCGCGGCCCCGCAGTTGGTTGCGCAGCAGAGCGATCACCGTTCCGCTTGCGCCTACGCCGAGCATCGCAATGCTGATGATCATGTAGGCGAAGTGGTGCCATTGCGCAACGGAGAAGACACGCATGAGGCCCACTTGAAAGGCGATGCCAATCGCGCTAATAAGCAGGATGGCGGGGTAAAGCTGGCGCGGCGATATGGTCATATTACTCCACAACCCTTCCGCGGCTTTGCGTCGCCACAGCACGCTTGGAGGCGGCTGAAGCCGCGACTGCTGGACTCCGAATTAGATGCTATTCGCCACGCGTCAGCGGCACAAAACGCACCGGCATGATGTTGCGTTGCCGCACCGTTCCATCCTCGTCCTTTTCCACCACCAGCAGATTCTGCGTCTGCATTGGCGGTCCCACGGGAATGACCATGCGGCCGCCGGGCTTCAACTGTTCAACAAGGGCCGGCGGGATATGACTCGCCGCCGCCGTGACGAGAACAGCGTCAAATGGGGCATGTTCCTCCCAGCCATAATAGCCGTCGCCATGCCGCACGGTTACGTTCTCGTAACCCAAGTCCTCCATACGCTCTTTGCATTGTTCGGCCAAGGGCTCGACAATCTCGATGGTGTAGACTTCCTCCACGATCTCGGCGACGACCGCCGCGTGGTATCCCGAACCCGCCCCTATCTCAAGCACCTTGTCGCCCGGTTCGATCTCAAGTAGCTCCGTCATAAAGGCGACGATATACGGTTGACTGATGGTTTGGCCGTGGCCGATGGGCAGGGGGCGGTCGGCGTAGGCGTTTTCTCGCTGGTTCGGCGAAACGAACTTGTGCCGTTCCACGGTGCGCATGGCTTCGACGACCCGCTCGTCCTCGACTGCGTCGCGGCCGAACCATCCGCTACTGGCGATATCCCGTTCGACCATCTGTTCACGCAATTGGGCGAACCGGTCCGCCTCCTCGTTGTCTTCGGCAAGGGCGGACGGCGTCCAGAGAGCGCTGCAGGCTATGCTTGCTGCGGCAACGCCCATAAGCGTCCAGCGGACCCAACTGATCCTGCGACGAACTCTCATGACTGGTCTCCTTGTTGCATTCATGACCTATCCGGACGCATCGCGCCCGGTCCTAATTTCAACTAAGCCAGCAATGCCGTCAAACATGACGGTTTTTCTCATGAGTTGCTCGAATCCAGCATAACAAATCCGCTCCCTGGCGGGGAATCGCCGGTTCGGAATGATGCCGATGCGGTCAGAAGCCCTTCGTGCGCCATTATGGCTGGCGATGCATTTACTCGCTTTATGCGTGATGATGCCGCGGCGTCAACATCGCGCCGCCACGGATGGGTTGGGGGCGGGCTTTATTTGGAGCCGCGGAGCGCCGCGGACAGATACGGGTAATCCACCTTCGCGCTGATCGCCGCCGGGATTGAATGCCGTTGAGGGTTGCGTATGCAATCCGAGAGGCCGTCGCCTCTGCTTCAGATGTGGATGGTCGGCGCATTCACGTGTTTGGCGGCCTGCAGGACATCGTCTCGGCAGGTAAACAAGATGATCTGATTGTGTTCGCCGAGTTGCGCGAGTAGTTCGATGGCGTGGCGCAGGCGGGCGTCGTCGTAGTTGGCGAAAGGATCATCGAGAAGCATCGGCGCGCGTTCGTTCTGCTCGCTCAACGCTTCCATCATGGCGAGGCGCAGCGCGAAGTAGATCTGGTCCACGGTGCCCTTGCTCAGCCGGCTTTCGGCGTCGGTGTCCAGTTCAGCGGTCTGAGGGATGCGCACACTGAGGCGCAGGTCGCGGCTGATGAACAACTCGTTGTAGCGGCCGCCGGTGATGGCGCTGAGCTTTTCGCCGGCTCGCTGGGCCAGGCGGGGTGCGATGCGGGCATGCCGGTCGCGCGCCACTTCCTCGATCAGGGCCGCAGCATACGAAGTGGCTTCGAACTCCTCTTCAAGCAGCGCGACCTGCTGCTCGACGGCCGCTTTTTCTTCTTCGATCTCGTTAAGGCTGCGCGCGCCGGCCACACGCTCCGTCAGCGCGATATGCAGCGCATGCTCCGCATCGAGCCGCTCATCGATCTCCGCATCCACGGCGTTCAGCTCTTGCCGGAGCGATTCCGGATCGCCTTCGAGCCCTTCCGGCGCCGGACCTTCCTGCTCGACCCGCGCGCGGAGACTCTCAATATCTTGGCCGTCGAGCACGTGCTCGAGTTGGTTTTGTAGCGTCTTACTGCGTTCCCGCAATTCACGATACCGCCGCGCTTCGTCGGCCCGTTCTTCACATTCCTCGAGGCTGTTGACGCCAAGCTTCGCGAGCAACGCATCCAGCGCTTGCCGGCGTTCGGCCACCCGTTCCCGCTCCTCTTCGATGCGTTCTTCGAGCTTCTCCCGCTGTTGCGTTAGCACGTCGAGCCGGCTGCGTTGGCGGCGCATTTCGGCAGCGCGGATACGATACTGTTTCAACGCCTGCCGCGCCGTGGTGTAGCGCTGTTCCTCGCGAAAACCGCTCTCGCGCATCAAGCGGCGCGCTTCGAGCGTGGCCTCGCGTTCTTCCTGCGCCTTAGCGGCGCCGAGTTTCTTCAACTCCGCCAGTTGCCTTTCCTTTTGCTGCAAGCGCTGCCGCGCATCTGTAAGGCGGCGCTTGGCGTCGCGGTACTCCTGATACCGGGCGACTGCCCGCTTGGCCGCTTTGTCGACGCCGCCCTCATCCTCGACCCGTTCGCCCACCTGCTGAAGCGTCTCTTGCACGTGCTCGAACAGGCGCTTGACCTGCGCTTGTTCTTCGCGCGCGAAGCGTTCTTGTTCAGCAAGCGCGCGCTCGAGACGCCTCAACTCCGCCGACCCTTCCCGATAGCGTTCGTGCATGGCTTCGAGTTCGCGCAGCGTGTCACAACCCGCTTTGCGCAGGAGTGTGTTCATTGCATCTTCGCGGTCGGCGCGCTGACGTTCGACCGTTTCCCGTTGCGCGCGCAGCTCTTTAGCCTCATGGCGCAACCCCTGAACCGTGCGCCGTGTGTAGGCCATGTTGACAACGGTCCAGAGGAACAGCAATCCCGCAAACGCGATGGGCAAGAGCATGCCGGGGTTGCCGAGCAGATACCAGCCATAGGCGAGGCCGATGAGGGCGATGACGCTGAGTCCGGCGATCCAGTAGTCGCGTGCGCTCATGGATTCGTAGTCTTCGGCGGCGCCTTCGGCTTCGGCGATCTGTGAGTCGAGTTGTTCGAGTTGTTCGGCGGCGACCCGGCTTTCCACTTCGTGTTCCCGGGCTTCCTGCGCGAACTCGGGATGACCGCCGAAAACCGCCTCCAACGGTTTGACCGCTTCGCGTTGCGACTCGGTTTGTTGCTTCAAGTTTCGCCATTCCGCGACTTCCTCGTCGCGGCTGCGCACCGCCACGGAAAACGAATGCGCAAGCTGTTGAAGCCACTCCATGGGATCAGCTTGCATACGGCTGAAATCCGGCAGCTTCTTCAGAGCTTCCTGGGCTTGTTCAACCTGGGTCTGTGCGGCATTGACCGCTTCTTCCGCGCTCTGAATGCGTTCCTGAAGGCGTTGCGTCTCGTCCTCGAGGGTCTCAAGGCGGTCATCCCATTCATCCGGGATGGGAGACGCCTCCTGCTGCGCGTGTGCGCCTAACCGCTCCTGTTCCTCGGCGAGCTCCGCGTCGAGCTGTTCGAGTTCGGCTTCGCTGCGCCCTAGTTGGCCTTCCGCGCTGGCTACGTCGTTCGCGGCTTGGCGCACTTCCGTCAAACGCTCGACGGGAAACGATTGCGCGTGGCTCAATGCAAAGCATTGCTGTTGCGCCGCGTTGATCTCCTGCGCCAATGCGTCGGCTTTGGCCAGGCGTTTGGCCCGGTCCGCCTTCTCGACTTCGTAGATTCCCGCTTCGATTTCTTCACGCCGGGAGCGGAGTTCGGCAATGGCCAACTGTTCACGCTGACGCTTTTCCTCGGTTTCCTTCAATTCGCTGGCTAGGCTGTGCGCCTCTCGCAGTTCGGCTTCGAGATCCTGCAACCGGTTCCGGGCGGCCGGCAGTGGCTTGGTGCGCGCCGTTGGACGCCCGATGGCCGCCATTCGGTCGTCAAGTATTCTCAAGGCCGCTTCCGCCGATCCTTCGTTCTCTCCGGAATCCGCCAGCGACAGTAGCTTCTCGCGGATTTCCCGTAGGGCGTCCTTGTCGCCAAGGCTTTCGAGACTCATGTGGCTGATTGTCGCCGCGCTGAGGAAGACGGACTTGCTTAAGCCCAACTGTTCCTCAGCGAACGCCACCTCCCGATTGTTCAGCCGTGGGAATTCGTGCGTGATCTCGCGGCCGTGGGTCCTATCGAAAAGCTGCACCGATTCGTTGCGCCGGTCGAAATTGCGATGCGCCTCGATCGTTGTCCCGCTGTCGAGTTCGTAGACCAACCGCCCCCGATACGTCTTGGGATCATGCCAAGGCCGCCGCACCTCGTGGGATTTATCGTACAGACGCTGGGTGTTGCTGCGCTTTTGGCCGTAAAGCATGTCGGCGATGAACGCGCGCAGTGTGGTCTTGCCCTGTTCATTCGGGCCCGCAATGATCTGGAAGCCCGGCGCAAGATCGAGCTGCGCGCCGCTGAACCGGCCATATCCGTCAAGGCAAAGCGTGCGAATTCTCACGTCATGCCTCCCGCGTTCCGCGTACGGGCAGTTGTTGGCCGCGGTACGCGAACAAGCCAGCCTGGCGGGCGCGGCGCAACATCCGTTCGTGTTCCTCAGAGGGGCTGTCGGCAATCTCCTGATTGATGCGCTCGAGAAACAGGCCCAGACTCGTGGTGGGATTCGCCAGCTCCTCGTAGTCGTCCTGCGGGTGCGTCTCATCGATCAGCCGCAGATACTCGAACTGCTCGCTCAATACATCGTACAAGCCGGCCATACCCTCCTGAAGAGCCGGCCCCGCGGACCCCGTCAACGTGATACGCGCTATGCGCGCCACGCCCTCCTCGGAAGGCAGAGCGCGCACCGCGTCGATTACTTCCTGAGTGTTCGTGAACGCTGATATGTCAAGCCGGTGGCTTTCGTAGACCGATCGGGATGACGGAACAGGCCGGACCGCCACTTCCCCGTTGGCGATCTCGACTTCGAGATAATGGCGCATGCCCGAATCGCCGAAACCATGGCCCTCGGGCGCGCCGGAATACTGAATCCGCGCAGGATAGGGCCCCTCGACAGCCGTCGCGCTGTGAAAATGCCCTAGCGCCAGATAGGCCAATCCATCCGCCGCCGCTTCGGCGCCGTCAAAGGGCGCGTAGGCGGCTTTTCCCTCGGGCTGGTGACTGCGGGCTGAGCCGTGAGCGACGGCTACGTGCGTGCGGCCATCGTCCGGCGCGGCCAGTTCGCCGAAAGGATTGCGCGAAGGCTCGACGCCGTCAAAACCGAAACCATGAACCGTTAGCGGAGTGTGCGAAAGCGCGTGGCGGCTCCATTCCGGGGTTGAAAAGATATGCACGTTGTCCGGCCAGGCTTCCGTGGCGTAAGGGGAGTGTGCTACCCAGGGATCGTGATTGCCGGGCGCAATGAAAACGGGCACGTGCTCGATAGCGGCGAACCGATCCCGAAGAAACGCCACGGTATCCCGGCTGACGCGATCCAATTCAAACAAGTCTCCGGCAATTAGCAATGCGTCCGCGGGCCACTCCCCGGCCCGCTCGACAATGGCGCGGAATACTTCTCGTAATTGCTGACGGCGCCGGCTGGCGTAGTTGGGCGGGAGCCCTGCGCCCGCGAAACATTCATCCAAGTGCACGTCGGCGGTGTGTATGAGTCGAATGGACATACCTGCTGCTCTTTTAGACACAATTCCACGGGGCTGTGCAACCCGGAAAACGAGATTCTGCCGCAAACACGCGCGCCCTGTCTCGATGCCAACACGGCGCTGCTTGATTGGGGCTACATCCCTGCTGGCCGCATCTCGCCATCATGGCGATCCCGGCCACGGTTGAGCTACGGAGTTTATCCTCCAGCGCCGCCCATCATAGCCCGCTGACTACGCAAGCGCAATGACGTTGACCCGCGGGTTACAGTTCAAGCGGGGGATGCGGCGCGGCTTGTTGGCCCGAACGTTCGCCCGGCGGCCGCGGGGAGCGGCCACGGCGCGCGTCCAGATAGCCTTGAAGCCGTGCTTGACGTAACAGCATCCGCGTCATGCGGCGCAGCGTCTCGTGGCTTCCGGCGAACAATCGGCACATACAACTGACAATACGGGAACTCGGCCCGAGCAACGCCCGCCGCAAGGGGCCGTAGGACGGCAATTGCGTTCGCGCCAAACCCGGATGATCTCTCATCAATTCCAGCTCATGCAAGGCGTAACCGCGCGTGTATTGACGCGCCCTCTCGCGTGTTAGCGTGCTCGCGCGCCACGCGTACGCGAGCGCCGTTGGGGCTGTGAATCCAGGCAAGCCGCCATCGTGCAGGCGTCCCGCCAGTTCAGCGTCTTCCGCGCCTTGAATGGCTGCCGCTTCGCTGAAGCCCCCCGCGTCCACAAGCCGGTCGCGAGGCAGGCTGAGGTTTTCCGTGCGCCAGTCCAGGAAGTGCACCGGCGCGGCGGGCGCGGGTTGCCCGGAGTGACGGGACGCTGGTTCGCTTTCCCGCTGGGGCCACACGCCCCACTTTGTGGTGGTTGCTGGCGCCACTCGCGGATGCAGTTTTATCCGTCCGACTAGAGCGGCGCCGCCGTCCTGACGCTCCTGGCCGGTCACGTGTTGTTCTACAAGATTGGGTCCGGCCAGC
>PUMX01000328.1 GCA_003552485.1 Candidatus Hydrogenedentota bacterium | reverse complement strand
TAACAGCCAGCTTGCGAAGACTTGATCCATTGCGCCGTCCTTCGTGCGAAACGCTGCGCCGGCCATTATCCCAGGGCAGTTCGGAAGAAGAACGCGCCGCCCGGAATGAAAAACAATCCCAGACTACCGACAGGCGGCTGTTGCGCCCAATGGACTT
Organism: Candidatus Hydrogenedentota bacterium; assembly: GCA_003552485.1. Taxonomy (GTDB): domain Bacteria; phylum Hydrogenedentota; class Hydrogenedentia; order Hydrogenedentales; family SLHB01; genus PUMX01. Next base: position 3,411 of record PUMX01000328.1, on the reverse strand, counting down.
CGGTGATATAGAGCTGCGCTACGTGTGGCGACGTCGTGAAGAAGCGTTGGGCCAGAAGGCCCATCGGCCGCCCTAGAATCCACGCACTCAAAAAGGCGGCCAGCAGTCCTGTCAATGTTAAGTATCCCGTCACTATCAGCGTGAACAGAAAGACCAACGAGAAGACAAAGCGCGCCACAACCAATGACGTTCCACAGCGGGGATGAAGCGCGAGGTGTTTCTCGCCGGACTTCATGCGGGCCAGGCCACTTTGTGCGGCGCGCAGAAGCATCTCGGGAGGAATTCCATGAGTCCCCCAGATATAGAAGCCTTCCGGTGTTGCTACGCCCGCCGTATGCGGTTGAGGACCATACCATTCTTCGAGTACGTTAACCGTGGCGTGTTCGCAACTGTGGGCGCGGCGGGTGCGTTTGTCCGAAGCGACAGCGAGTATCTGTTGCGGCGCAAGCACAATGGTTAAGAGCGAAGAGAGCATCAGGTAGGCGGGCATAATGAGCAACAGGAGCAGCGCAAAGCCGGCCAAAAGACCGGGCGCGAGGAGCGCAAGAAGCAGTAGCAACAGCAGCAACAATTGCATATTGGCATTACCTTTGGCGCGGCGGAAACTAACTGCCCCTTCACTTCCGAGGCGTGATGTCCGCCTATTCGCTTCGTTCGTCTTGATGTTCAGATGCAGCGTCTGGATTCGATTGCCGGATGACGGGCGGCGGCAAGGGCTGCGCGGGATCGAGCAGGCCCTGAGCTTTCAAGCGGCGTCTCTGCCGCACCTCCTCCTTGCGCCGCCGGTACGCGATCACCGCCGCCTTGGCCGGATAGTAGCTTGCAGCCGCCGATATGCCGCCGACGATCGTGGCGCCAACGAACATCACAAGAATTGCCCGGCCATGAGCCCGGTAATTGGTGACAAACGCCCAAAATTCCTCCCGGCTCGTGGGAACGATGTCGCGCACCGGAATGCCCGTAATCAGACTGCCCACCGTTAGCTGCGCCGAGTAAATGAACGGCATGGTGATGGGATTCGTCAGCCACACGGACAGCGCCGCGGCGATGCGGTTGCAGTTAAGCAACGCGGCGACGCCGAAAGCGATGATCATCTGTAACCCTGGTGGACCGACCATGCCCAAGAACACGCCGATGACCACGCCGCCGGCGATCTGTTCGGGAGCGCCGCGCTGGCGCACCACCTTTAAGTAATAGTAACGGAACGCCCGGCTCATTGGCCGTGCGCCCTCATCGTTATGAAGAGGACATACATGTGTGCAAAACTCTCGATAGTCTGGCGGAAATCCTCATATTGGCCCTGGCCCAGTGGAATACGTCAACCTTTGACTGACTGATGATGGAAAAAACTCTGCAAATCGTGGCCTATACCATACCACGAGGAACTCGAGCTATTGACTCTAATCGCCGCGCGAATCCGCAAGAGGAGCGGAGGACATGCGCTTAATTGCCCAGCAATGCTGCGGTCTCTAGCTGGCCAATCGTGCGACTAGCTGAGCCAGCGCAATGTGCCGTCGATCTCGCGTCGGCATAAACAAAAAGCATCCTCCGCTTTGCTAATGCTCTCTAAAGCGTTGGGAATCGCCAAGCGCGTCAGAAGAAGAGGTAGGCCGTGATGAGCATCAGCACGGCCACCGCCAGTTTGCCTAGAGCGCCTGCTAACCTGCCAAAGACCGCGCCCACGCCCGTCCACAACGAAGCGGCCGTGGGCCGTTCCATCACAATGTATTCATATAGCGCTGCGGCGATGAATACGCCGGCTAGTGCGCCGGCCAGTGAACCGATGACGGGAAAGAGCGGCGTCCCCGCGAGGGCGCCGAGAATGCCGCCCAGTACGATCGTCAGGAAAGCTTTCTTTGAGCCGCCAAATCGCGTGGCGCCGTAACTGGCGGCAATCGCCTCGACTCCCTCCGCCGCTACGGCGAGTAGCGTTAAGATAACAACGCACAAGAAGCTGAAGCGTTCGAAGCCGGACAGCATCCAGGCCCCCGCGACAGCGCCCAGGATTACCCAACTGCCCCACAGTCCCACGGCGTTCAAGGCAAGGCCCAAGACAATGAGCAGTGTGAAGACGGTCCAGCCGGCTATAGCGAGGGCGGTTTCCATAGAAAGCTAATCCGGTCCGGATTTCTCCTAAGCGTTGTTTGCCCCTTCCAAAATCCCCGGGGGCGCGCGCAACTGATGACGCCTATTCCAACGAACGCAGCGTATTCCGCGCGGCTGCGGCTGATTCCGACAGAAACGCATCGTCAAAGCCGTACGGGATAAGATTGCACCCGCATTCGAGCCATTGCCGCGCTTGCTCGATGTTTACAGCCAAGCTGCCGCTGGCGATGCCGAATTGCTCACAGACTTCGCATACATACCGGGTGGCGCGGTCCAGATCGGGGTGGTCGAATTCATCCGGCCTGCCGAGATCCATGAGAAGATCAGCAGGGCCCATGAACACGCCGTCCAATTGCCCGTCCGCTTCTTCCAGCATATCCTCGATGTTGTTAACCGCGTTCCGGCTCTCCAACTGAATGAAAAGAAAGCGGTTGTTATTCTGGTCTTCGATGCGATCACGCATCGAGATTGACCAGTCCCCGTAAACGCTTGGCCGTATGCCGAATCCCCGCCGGCCAACAGGGGGATACTTGGCGCAGTCAATGATTTCGCGCACCTGCTCCGGCGTCTCGACGCGCGGCACAATAACGCCGTCGGCGCCCATGTCCAAAGCGCGGGCAATGAGGCTGTAATCGGTCTGCGCGACGCGGACCAGGGCAATGATGCCGACGTCGTCGGCGGTTCGTATTACCGCCTGCATTGACTCGTAACTGTGATGGCCATGTTCGCCGTCCAACCATAACCAGTCGTAACCCGCCCGGGCCAATGTTCGGGTTGTGTGCGGCGTTAAGTATTCGACCATCATGGTGCCCCAGCATACGCTGCGCACCCGGCAAACTTCCCCAAAGCTGCGTCGATCCATGCTGCGTTTACCCCTGCGGTTAAAGACCGGCGCGCCGATCGTTCTCCCCTACGAACATGCGATGTCCACGGCGCTGTCAGCCGGCGGTGTGCGCCAAATCCTAACACAACGGCCATAAGGAAAGCAGGTCAGCCTCGACGCGGATCCGCGATACCGCACCGACTGTGCGTTCACTTGAAAATGTGCAGAAAGTTCCGCGTTAGGCAAGAGTTGCCGCGCCCTGAAGGCTCGCTTATGCTGGTTATGTATGTTGTAAGTACTTGCCAAGAAAGGTTTTATGGGTTTGGATGGGCTTGGGCATATGCCTTGCTCCTCATTCGCGGTGAATTACCGGTCATCAAGGCCGGTCCCATGGGGCTTGGGTTAGGGGAGAGGCCAACGTAATTATGTTTCGCGGAATATACGCAGCGGCGTCCGGAATGGTGGCCAACGAGATGCGCCAT
>PUMX01000069.1 GCA_003552485.1 Candidatus Hydrogenedentota bacterium | reverse complement strand
CGGCTAGCCGCCCAGCGTAAAGCAGGACGGTCTCGTTCTCATCGATGCCGCGTTCCGCTCGGTCGATAGTGTTCTGGACCACCGGTTTCGAGACGCCGTTTCGCACAAGCTGGGCTTGAGGGGGCCGGACGCCTCGGGAGGCAAGCCATTTCATCACATACTCAGATACGCCTATTACGGCGCTGGCCCGGCGCATGGCGCGTAACGAAAGCTTTTCCCATGTCCGGGTGCGCCGCACCGGCGCGACCAATTCGCCGTGGCATGTGTGCACCCAACGGCATCGCGGCCGAGCGTGGCGCGCGATGACGGCGGCGCGATAGCCATGAGTGTGAAGGATGGCGTACTCGCCGGACTGCAGATGTCTGCGTAACCGGTGGAACACCCGCGGATCGAACATGCCCCGCATCTTGATTTCAGTGACTTCCGTTCCCATGAGCCTTGCCTGTTCGTACAGGGTCCGATCCTCTGTCTTGCCCGGCAGGGCGGCGATATCGACCCATATCGCGGCGTCCTCCCGAAACGCTTGGGCTACGGTGAGCACATGCGAGGTCACGCCGCCCATGTAGGGATTATCGACTAGGTGACAAATGCGCAGGGACATTGGCTAACGGTTCTCCGTAGTTGATGATGTGTTGGTTACCGTCGGTTTCGTGGGGATTCCCCGGAGCCGGCTACGATCGATTCGCCAGCGCGGCTTGGGGAATTCAGTTAAGCGCATATCGCAGTGCGCCGTGCAATGGGTGTGTTTCTTGAATGTGTCTACACGAATGTGATTAAACACGCACGAACTGTTCCGAGAATGGTTTCGGGATGGCCTCTGCCGGATGTCCGCCAATCAGGCGTTCCGGGGGCGACCTAAGAGAGAGGGCAGCCAATTTCCTATGTCACAGCCATACACACCGATTCTCGCCACCCTGGCTTACGTGATGTCGCCGGATCGCCGGTCCGTGTTGCTGGTCCATCATCGCAAGCGGGAAGATGATCAACATGCTGGCAAGTATAACGGGTTGGGAGGCAAACTCAAAGCGGGAGAGGACGTTGTCGCGTGCGTCTGCCGGGAGGTGCGGGAGGAGGCGGGCATCGAGTGCGCCGCCCCGGTTTTGCGCGGAACCGTGAATTGGCCCGGTTTTGGCAAGGATGACGAGAACTGGTTCAGTTTCATCTTTCGCGTTGACCGGTTTTCGGGCGTTCCAACGACCGAAAACGCCAACGGCAGGCTGGAGTGGGTACACCTGGACGAAGTCTTGGATCTACCGCTCTGGGAGGGCGACCGGCATTTTCTGCCCCTTGTGTTTAATGACGATCCGCGCCAGTTTCATGGGGTTATGCCGTATAAGGGCGAAACCCTCGTGAGCTGGGAGCACCACATGATCTAGTGTGTCCGGCGCTTGGAAGCAGAATGCCGGGTGGGCTATAATCAGGCTTCACCGTTGATCGCGTCAATCCCATGAATCCACGGAGTTGTCTTTCCAGCCGATGAGTCTTGTTCGCCTCGACAATGTAACCAAGCTGTATGCCGGTTCCGCCGTCTTGGACGGCGTGAGTTTTCGTGTCGAAGAAGGCCAGAAGATCGGGCTGATAGGCGGCAACGGGACAGGCAAAAGCACGCTGCTTCGCATCATTGCCGGCGAGACGCGCCCCGATCAAGGGACCGTGGAACGGATGCGGCGCGCCCGGTTCGCCCATCTCGCGCAACTGCCGCGCTTTGACGCCGATGACACCATCGAAAAGGTCGCGCTGTCCAGGTTTCAGCGTCTCATCGACATGGAGGGAAAGCTGCGCGCACTGGAAAAGGCCATGAGCAATGGCCAGGACGTGCTGGCCGAATACAGCCGGTTGCAGGAGCAGTTCCAGGCGCAGGGGGGATACGATTACCGGCTTCGGGTGAAGCAGGTGCTTACCGGCCTCGGGTTTTCCGAGGACGATCTGCGGCTGCAAGTCACAGCGCTGAGCGGGGGGCAACGCACGCGCCTGCTGTTAGCGCTTGTGCTTCTCGAGGACGCCGATTTGCTTCTTCTCGACGAACCGGAGAATCATCTCGACCTTGAAGCCCGGGAATGGCTCGAAGGATTCCTTAAGGATTGGCCGCGAGCGTTTGTGATGATCAGTCACGACCGCCATATGCTGAACGCAGTGAGCGAGAGCGTGGCCGAGGTGGAACGGGGGAGCCTGATTCAACACACAGGCAATTACGACGCGTTTATTGCGCACAAGCAGCTTCTCCAAGAGCAACAACAGAAGGCCTACGAGCGGCAACAGGAATTCATCGCGAAACAGGAGACGTTCATCAACCGGTTTCGCTACAAGAAGACCAAGGCAAGCCAGGTCCAAAGCCGGGTGAAACAACTGGAGAAACTCGAACGCGTCGATGCCCCGGACTCGAACGGCGGGCCGGCGAAGTTCAATTTAGGCGAGGTAGTGCGTACGGGGCAGGTGGTGTTGACCGCCTCGAACCTGGAGATGGCCTACGGCGATCTTAAGCTTTACAGCGGGGTCTCGTTTCAGTTGGAGCGCGGCGAGCGCCTTGGAATCGTCGGCCCCAACGGATCGGGCAAGACAACGCTCATTCGCCAATTGGCGGGACGGTTGCCTGAGGGCCGCGGCGAAACGCAATTGGGCCACAAGGTATCGATGGGATTCTACGAGCAGCATCATGAGAGCTTGAATCCCTCAAACGACATTTTGACGGAAGTCATGGACGCCGCGCCAGGCATGACTCCGGAAGCGGTGCGCTCCTTCATGGGGCGTTTCTTGTTTACGGGCGAGGACGCCTTCAAGAAGATCTCGACGCTGAGTGGGGGTGAGTTGGCGCGTGTCGGTTTGGCCAAATTGATTTTGGGAGAGGCTAATCTGTTGCTACTGGATGAGCCGACGAACCATCTGGACATCGCCTCTCGAGAAGCCCTCGAGGGCGCGTTGGCTGCGTTTCCCGGGACGCTGGTTATTGTCAGCCATGACCGGACCCTGATTGACCGACTGGTCAATAAACTGCTGATCATTGAGGGCGGGTCGGCGCACATTTGTTTGGGCAACTACAGCTCGTACCGATGGAAGCAGCAAACCCAGGCCGCGACGAGCCCGGCGCCAACCTCGCGTGACGACGCGATGAAGGTGCGCCGAAAGGATCGGAAAGGCAGGACCGGCGGCGATCCTGAAAAACGGAAGCGTAAGAAGGAACTCGATGAGACAGAGCGGCGGATTCTTGAACTTGAGGAATTGGTTGAGCAGTATGAGCATCAGTTTACGCAGCTTGACCCAAGCAAGTATGAGAAGGCGCAGCAATTGAAGGAGGAATACGAAGGCATCAAAGCCGATTTGAGAGCCCTTTACGACCACTGGGAAGAGCTGGCGGAAGAAGTGGCCTCTTAGGCGCTTGCTTCTTGGCGCGTAGTCCGATTGAAATGAAGTGTGCAACATCGGGTATAGTTAAGGGACGCCGCTCCTCTTGTGAAGGGAGAAGGGCAACAAAGCCAAGACAAAAGGAGGAACGCAAAATGACGCAACACACGAAAAGCATCAGCCGGCCGCGGATACCCATGGCGGATACGGACAATGGGATTGACCCCTATGTGAAACT
>PUMX01000438.1 GCA_003552485.1 Candidatus Hydrogenedentota bacterium | reverse complement strand
CGTCCTGCTGTCCGCGGCGGTATGGGCCGGGGACAAGGCGGTCCCGGTTTTGGCCGTCAGCTTCAGCAAGCGCCGGCGGAAGACGAGGACGGGGACGCCGCGCAACCCGCGCCCCCGGCGCGCCAGATTCGTCCCCGCGCGAACGATCGCTAACGCCACTGTTTCCAAGGCAAGAACTGTGCGCCACACCGGCCATCTGAGCCCTCAGCCGGGCTCAGATGGCCGGTTCTTTTTGTCTGCGCCGACGTGTTGCGCCGCTCGTACGATTTGCCTATCCTGAGTGAGCGTATGGGGCGCTGCATCGGAGCCAGCGGGAATCACCCTACGGGGAAGAACGCCTGGACGCCTTTGCCAAAAAAAGAAACACCGTCCCAACTCGGACCAACACCAGCGCTTGAGCGCCAAACAGAGGATAGATTTATGCGACGCGTACTTGTTTTCGTTGTAGGGTCGGTCATCGCCGCCGTTTCAGCCGCCTCGGCCGAACCCGAGATCCTGTGGGAGTACCGGCTTTCAGCGGGCCATTTCGACAGCTCGCCCGCCGTCGGCGACCTGATCAACGACGGCCGGCCCGAAATCGTGGCCGCGTCGACCGTTGGGCGGATCATCGCCATCGACGCCGAGGGCAACCGCATCTGGCGGTCGCCGGAACTCGGCGATTTCGTGACGGTACCGGTCACGCTGGCGGACGTGACGGGCGACGGACGGCTGGAAGCGCTGGCCGTAACGAATTCCGGTCGATTCGTATGCTTGGACGGCGAACGGGGCTCCATCATATGGGAGTACGAACTGGGCGCAAGCGTAAAATGGGGCGGCACAAGCATCGTCGCAGTGGATCTCACGAACGACGGCCGGCTCGAATTGGTTCTGGGCGACACGGGCGGCGCGCTCACCTGCCTTGACTCTGAGGGCCGCCTGCGCTGGGTGCATCGGGAACCCGAATCCTTTGTTACCTCTCCGGCTATCGGCGACCTCACCGGTGATGGCCGGCTCGAGGTGCTCGCGGGCACGTTGGAGGCGCCGCTGATCTGTGTGTCCGCCGATGGAGACGAGCTCTGGCGTTTGCCCAATGAAGACGCCGTCGAGACCAGCCCGGTCGTTTGGGACCTCACCGGTGACGGACATTACGAGACCCTGGTGGGCATTGGCCGCTCCCTCGCCGCCGTCGACGCCACGGGCGAAGTCCTGTGGAAACACCCCATGGAAGGCATCATCGACAGCGCCATCGCTGTAGCCGATCTGACCGGCGACGGCGCGCCGGAGATCGTCGCCGTGGACCTGACCGGCCATGTAGCCTGTATCAGCGCCCAAGGCGAAACGCTGTGGACCGGTGATGCCGAGCAGCGTTCGCGCCGATCCCCGCTGATCGCCGACGTCACGGGCGACGGCGCGCTTGAAGTGCTCATCGGCGGTTATAGCTCCGCGATCCATATGTTCTCGACCGAGGGTGAACTACTGGAACGCATTGATCTCGGCGCAACAATGAACGCCTCCCCCACCGCGGTCGATTTCCATGGCGACGGACGGCTCAGCGTGGTCGCCGCGCTGAATTCGGCGGACCTGCGCGTTTACGACTGGGATCCGCCGGCCGGGGAAGCCGCCGCGCCGTGGCCCGAGTACCGCTTGAACAGCGTGCGCACGGCATCGGCGCAAAGCGTTGAAGAAGACGCGGCGCCGGCTTTTGTAGAGGTTGATTTCGGCCGTCAGTACGTGGGGTGGAACGACTTTGAAGCCGTGGCGGAGAACCCGGAGCGGGAACCCGTAACACTGCGGCTCGAATTGAGTGGGCTTCCCGATGGACCGCTCACGGAGGAAATTTCATCCGAAGAGGCCGACGTAAGCGCACGGCTTCGTTACGCGTTGGACGGGCAACTCGCGCACAATCTGACGTTCACCGCCACGCTCGAACACGACGGCCGCGTGCTCGGGCATCGCGTCCATCGCGTCCATCTAACGCCCTTGCAAAAAGAGCGGGCGGACCTGCGCCACATGTTGGACGGCATAGAAGCGTCTTTGGACAAGCTGCGCGACCGCGATACCGTCGAGGCGCGGATGCTGCTGTTAGAGCGCCGGGCGGACAAACTCGCGGACCGCGCTGAGAGGGCGGCCGCGGGCTCGCTGAGCGACCAACGAGCCGTGCGCGATGAACTCCACGCATTGCTCGACGAATGCCGGCGGTGGGACGCGCTGGTGCGCGCGGCCACGCAGGCGGAGAGTTCCATCACGGCCCACGCCGCAAACCCTTGGGCGCCTTTTGGCGGCGTGGACGAACTCGTCGAAGGCCGCCGGGGCGAACCGGAACTCCAGGTGGAAGCCTTTAAGGATGGCGTACAATCGGCGGCGCTCAATCTCTATAACTTCTCGGACAGCACGCAAACGCTGCGCGTGGAACTGGCGGAGTTCACGCTCGAAAATGATGAAGAAATGAGCATTAGCGCGCGAGACGCCGTTACCCTGCGCGAAGTCCTAGACGTGCCCACGCAGATGCTTGACACGTCGCCTGACGCGTTACCCGAGCTCAATCAGGCGCAGACGATCGCCGTGCCCGCCTGGGATGGACGCCAACTCTGGCTAACCATCGACACGGAGGCCTTCCCTGCATCCGGTCTGTGGACGGGCGAAGTGCAGTTGCGCGCGCTCGCCGTCGGTTCCGAGCCTGTCACGATTCCCATAGAGATCGACCTATGGGAACACGCGATTCCCGAAGAGTACGCATTGGGCCTATGCACTTGGGCGTATGTCCATCGTTCCGTGCTGGCGGATCAGCCCAAGGCTGCGCTCGAGGACCAGGTCGCCCACGGCTCAAGCATCTTCGTGGCGCCCTTCGCGCCACAAGCGGAGTTCAACGAAGACGGCGAAATCACGGAAATGGACTTCAGCGAACACGACGCGCACGTGCTGGATTATGGTCCGCATGGCGTTCTATTGCTTTCCGGCTATACGAACGCGCTGAGTGGGCCCGCGCCCCTTGACTCGGACACCTGGCGCGAGGCGCACATCAATTATATCCAACGCTGGGTCGAGCATTTGGAAGAGTTGGGCTTTTCCTATGAGGACTACGCCCTGTATCCGCGGGACGAACCCGGGTTGACGGAAGGCAGCGTTGATTTCTTCATGCGCTACGCCAAACTCGCCAAGGAGGCCGATCCCGACGTGCGCGTCTACGCGAATCCCGTAGCCGGAACGACCATGGAGGACCTGGAGCGGATGGCGCCGTACGTGGACATCTGGGCGCCGCACCGCTACGCCTATATGCTCACCGATGGCAGGGAGAAATTGGAATACATCAAGTCGCTGGACACGCTGCTGTGGACCTATGAATGTGAGGCGAACGTAAAGCATCAATCGCCCCTCGGCTACTACCGCGCTTATGCATGGAACGCTTGGCGTCACGGCATGACGGCCATCGGATTCTGGACCTACTGCACGTCGTCCCATGATCCCTGGTTCGAACCGGATCCGCCGGGACAAGACTACCTGCTGGTCTATCAGGGCGACGGGGTGGTGACGAGCAAGCGCTGGGAAGCGGTCCATGACGCCGTCGAGGATTACACGCTCCTCGACATGCTGCGGCGGG
>PUMX01000017.1 GCA_003552485.1 Candidatus Hydrogenedentota bacterium | reverse complement strand
CCGCCATAGTCGCCTCGCGCGTCCACGGCGAGAAGCTTACAGCGCCGATACGGTTTTGGCCCATACCTTGGGGCGCAGCGCTTGTGGCGGTAGCCGGGTTTCCACTGTTGTTCTTACTCGTATACGCAGTGATGTCACTCGCCGGCGCCGCGTCGCCAGACTGGCAAATGACGACGTTGGCGGCGCAGCTCCCTCCCTACCGCGAAGCTGGCCTCGATGAACCCTACCCAACATCGTTCCTCTTGGTGGGCAGCGCAACACTGAGCATTCTTCTCGGACCAACGGTATACGCGCTGGCGTTCGCAGGCCACGAGCTGGGATGGCGGGGTTATCTGTTCACCAAGCTTCAACCGCTCGGCCTCGCCCGGGCGCACATAATCACCGGTTTGCTGTGGGCGCTCTGGCTAAGCCCCATTGTCCTCTTGGGCTTCACCCAAAACGAGAGCCGAGTCGTGGGCCTCGGCGCGCTGGTCATTGCCGCGATCGCCATCAGCGCGGTTTTCAATGAGGTATGGCGGCGCTCCTATCATGTCGGGCTGACGGCCATATGGGCCGGATGCTTCGCCGCCCAATTGCAAGAAGGGGTCTGGCGTTACCTTTTCCCTGACACCGCCCTGCCTATGGGGGGAGCATTTGGCGTGATCGCCGTCGTCGTGTGGGGATTGACCGCGATTGCATTGCTGTATCTCCCCGAATCTGTGCGCTTTGCCCCGGCCCCCGCTGTTGTTGTCGAACACCCCTCGGCGGAGCCACCGGTAGAGTAGCTTGTCAGTAGGGAGTCGTCGCAGCCAAGAACTGGAAACGGTACCAGAGAAATTGAGAAGCGCCGGTCATCGCCTTGATGACAACGCGCGCCTCAACTTCGGACCAGCCGTCAATGGGAGGGAGGATCAGAGCGGATTGTCCATTTCCCACCAAGCGGGCATAGTTTCTGCTCGCTCGAGCAGCATGTCCAGAACCTGATCGCGAAACCGTTGGGTTGTTCGCGGATTCTGAGGCGATCGATTGCGGACCCAGCGATCCCGCCCGCGCGTCGCGCCCCCATAGAGAATAGCGGGGCCATCGGCATCGGCGGGACGCGGTTGCTCGAAGAAGTCCCAGTCAGTCTCGACATTGAAACGCCAATCCTGCGTGCGCAACGACACGGCCAACGGAAGGCCCTTGACGCTCGTCACTTCATCCTCGTGAGGATCTTCCCTCAGCAACGAAGCGTCTTCGAAGCCTTCGCGGAGCGGCAAGTCCGCCAATGCGAGCAACGTGGGGAAGAGGTCCACCTTTGAAACGCGATCGGACACCACGTTGCGCTCAGCCCGATGGTCATGAATTAGCAACGGGGTGCGCAACCCTTCCTCAGTCAACGTTGGCGCTATGCCCTGCCCGGCGGGGGTGAAATCAGCGCCCCAAGTGCCCGCGATAACCAGCCGGGTATCGGTGGCCAACCGCAGCCGCCGCAATTCTTGCATGAACGCGTTAATTCGTCCGTCGAGATGACGCAACGCGCTGTCATACTCATCCACTGGCCGCGGCGCCGCGTTCGCTCCGAAGATGCGATCATGGGGCGTCCCGGGGTCTTCGGCTTGAGTAAGCGCGGTCAGCCGGGCCGCCACGAAGAAGGGAACGGCCTCATGGGCCTCTATCCACTCGCTAAGCGCACGCAGGGTCCGATCCGAACCTACTGCGCTGTTGGAGGCGTGAGGGTTGTCACTGGCATCATCAGAAGCATTGTCCGCGAGCTCCGGCGGCGCAAAGTACGCTGAGTCGATATACTCGAATCCCCGTTCCAAACCACCGCCAGCGATGGTCGCTTCGGCCGGCGCGCCGGCATCTTCGGAAAATAGGGCCGTGGCGTATCCCGCTTGTTGGAACCGCAACGGCGCCGTTATGAAACCTTCGGGCAAAGGCCCCTGCTGTCCTGCGAGGTGGCCATGATACAGCGGCGTCGCGCCAGTCAGCATTGAAGCGACGGCGCCGGGGGCTTCGGCCGCCGGGGTATATGCGTTTCGGAAGAGCCAACCGGCGCCCGCAAGCTGATCCATGGCGGGCGTTGTTCGCCGGCCATAGTCCAGTGCGGAAAGATGCCGCGTCCCAAGCGCGTCCATGAACAACACAACCACGTTCGGGCGCTGGGCGGCCTCCCGCGTGGGATAGACTCCAGGCGGTCCGCTGTAGACTGTGCGGGCCGAAGTTATCACGGGTTTCACGGGAAGCATGCGCTGCCACCGGGCTAGCCGTTCGGCATTCCAATAGACCTCGCAGCGCCTGAGTCCGGGAGGTATTGAGTCACGCGGCGTCTTCACATGCACCCAGCCCTCGCCATCCAAGCTGACCTCCTGTACAATGTGTTCCCGCGTATCGCCTACAAGCAGCATATGCACATGAAGGGTCTCGGGCGCAGGCGCGCCCACATCAGCAGGCCCTGGCGCCCAGCGGAAGTACAAGGCCGGAGGATTGCCGACGTTTTCGGAGATATCCAGCTCGAGGAGCGCGCCTTCGTGCAGCAGCCTGCCATCCATCGTAGCGTCAGCCACGGTAATCTGCTCCGGGTCGGCATCGACCACGGGTCGAACGGCTTCCAGGCCCTCCATCCATTGCCGGCCGAGGCCAAGCGCTGTTACGACGCACAACACCGCCACACCGCCCCATAGCAGGCAAGGCCAACGCGGCGCCGGTTCGCCGGACACGGCGGCAAAGAAGCTTATGAGTTTGAATGCTCCATGGACGGCGAGGAACGCCGTCAACAAAATGAGAAGTTCATATTGGGCCAATGCTGGAACCGGCCATGGGATTTCAATATCGAGAAGGGGAGGGAGGAAGGCAGCGGCGCTGAGCAGAGAAAAACACTCGGCCCCATAGAAGGTTCCCGAAGCAGTAGGCTTGTACAGACGCACAAGGGCCATATACGTGAGTTGCACAGCGAGATACAGACTGGCAACGCCCACCGCGAGCATCACGGAAAGATCGAAGGTGGGGCCATACCCATGGTCCGTCAGAATAGATTGGACGAACCGTCCAATTACGGCCGTGGACGCAGCGAGGATTGACAAGTAAACAGCAAGCGCCATCGTGTTTCACACACTCCCAAAGCTTACCGACGCATCAATTGCAAGCGCCGGCGCCTATCCGCGCGGGTGACGCGCCCTAGATGTGGACATGGACAATGCCGAGAGATGGCGTCTTCAACACGCCGCTTGGGTCTAAGCGCGATCCTGCCTCGCACACCGGCTCCTTAATGGATGAAACGGAGCGGCAACACGCCATACACCGTAATCGCGACGGGCGTTTCCTCGCCGGAAATCTCCAGCCGATATTCATCTCCGGGAAGCACATCCAAGGAAATGAAGTAGGATTCATCGACACGCAGCCTGAGTTCTTCCACCACTACATGGCCTCTCCACAGTCTGGCGGAGACCTGCTGCGTTCCTTCCCCCTGCAATGCGATCTCGATACCCGCCATTCGCGCGCGGACGTCGAGCCATGGAGAGCCCGTAGATTCCCAGGCCAACCCCAGATCTACAGGCGTTTGTGATACGTTGGCCTGAAACTGCCCCGGTTCAACGGCATGATCGTGCTGGGCGCTATGG
>PUMX01000347.1 GCA_003552485.1 Candidatus Hydrogenedentota bacterium | reverse complement strand
CCGCGCGGCTACGCGGGCGGGCAGGCGACCATTCACGAAGACCGGTACGAGGACGATCACTCGGGCCGCGTGCTGATGCCCGCCGCGATTACCTTTGACTTTGCGGAGCAATGCGCGTTGCTCGGCGGCAGCGTGCGCAACGTTGGCCAGACCGCCGTATGGTTCCGCCGGGAAAGCCACAGCAATTGGATGGACGGTGTGCTCATTGATGAGGTGGGCGGCAACGGCGTCAACATAGGCGAAACCCGCACGCGGCAAGTCGATGGCGTTTCGTGGACGGAGGCCGCGCCAGAACAAGTCAGCCGGGGCAACCGGCTCAGCAATTGCGTGATTCAGCGCACCGGCCGTATTTGTTTTAGCGGAGTGGGCGTTTGGGTCGGCATGGCGGCGGATACTGAAGTGCGGCAGAACCTTATCCGTGACCTGCCGTATACCGGTGTCTCCGTGGGCTGGATGTGGAACCCTGAGCCGACGCCGTGCGCGCGGACGATTGTCGATGCGAATCACATCCACGACGTGATGCAAGTGCTGTCGGATGGCGGCGGCATCTACACACTGGGCAGGCAGCCCGGCGCGATTCTGCGGGGCAACCTCATCCACGACGTTCCTCTGAACGTGGGCCGCGCCGAAAGCAATGGCATGTTTCTGGATCAGGGCACAAAAGGGCTCATCATCGAAGGCAACTTGATCCACAGGGTGGACCGGTCGCCCTTGCGCTTCCATCAAGCCATCGGCAACGTTGTGCGTGACAATGTGCTCGTCCTGCCGGATGCGGATACGCCGAAGGTGCGGTACAACCGCACGCCGGAAGAGAATATCGCGCTTGTGGACAACGAGGTGGTCAACGCTTCGGACTTTGCCCCGGCTACGGCCGTGCAATTCCGCTACGGCGTCGGGCCGCGGGTCGTGCCCGACGATGTGCCGAATTCATCGGGAGCGTTTGACCCGTGGGCGGTTGAGTCCGGTGATTCAGAATGAGGATGGAATCCGTTAGCGGAACGAGTCACAAGAAGGAGATGCCGGCGATGAGCGGGTGTGGGTGTAGGCGTATGGTGAACATTTTGACTGCCTTTGGTCTGGTGGCGCTACTAAGCGCCGCCGTCACACCGGTGACGGGGGCGGCCGATGAACGGCCATGGCGCGGCGAACCGGTTCTCGAGGATGCGGATGAGCGCTTTCTGGAGGCGGTCCAGAAGTTCGCCGACGCAATGATCGAGCATGGCCTGGACGAGTATGGGTCCGTGCATTCGCCGATGTTCGTGGCCGACCTGGACCTCGATACGCTGCGGCTGCCCGAGGAAGCGCCTCCGCCTCCGTCCGGGATGGACGATTACGCGATGCAGCGGTATTCATACGGCGGCTCGAATCTGATGTGGGATATTCTCACCTTGCGAGCTAAGTATTTGCTGTCGGAGGTGACGGACGAAGACCGTTATGCGGAGGCCGCCGAGGCGTATCTGCGCTTCTTCGTCGAGCATTGTCCGAGCGAAACGACCGGCTTGTTTCCATGGGGTCAGCACGCGTATTGGAAGCTGCGCGTGGACGATGACCCGGAACTGCTCGAAACCGAACGCTGGCGCTGGTTCGGACAGGCCGGCGCAGGCGGCGCGCATGAGTTTGAATCGTTCACCCCGCCATGGCGCGAGATGTGGCCGTTTTCCTCCGAAGCCGTGCTGGATTTCGCCCAAGGCGTTTTCGATTGGCACATCAAGTGTGAAGACACGTTTTTCTTCAACCGGCACGGCATCCTTTTCGACCGGGATAATCCGAATCAACGGCCGCCGTTTCCCCCGCCGATCGGGGAGCGGGACATGGCCTGGGAACGGCACGCCGGCCTCTATATGTATACGTTCCTTTTCGCATACAGCAAGACCGGTGACGAGAGGTACTTGACCTGGGCGCGCGGCTTGTCCGATTTGTATTGGGAACTGAGGGATCCCGAGACCGATAAGACCTGGCCAAGCATTTGGATGGATGAGGAGGGCGAATTGATTCAGGATCCGCGGCACTCCTCACGCCGCGTCTTGAGTCAGCAGCCGTACTGGAAGTTAAAGGCGTATCGACTGGCGCCGGACGCCGGCGATGCGCAAACGCTGCGCGACCGGGCCTTGACTTATCTGCGCGCGTATTGCCGCGAGAATCCGCCCGAGAATGGCGCGAACGTATGGGACAGCCCGACGGCCCAAGGGGTCGAGGGACAGATGCTGTCGCTGGCGTACAAGGAGTCCGGCGAAGATGTCTTTCGGGATTGGCTTATCCACTGGTGCGAAGCCGCCTTTGACAGCCGGCCGCACGTGCAGGAGTCCGGACAATGGGATCCCGCGCCGGGCGATTACGCTAACGTATTGGTGGGGCTGATTCAGTCTCATTTGATCACTGGCGAGGCCGATTACTTGCATAAAGCCACGACATTGGCCGACGAGGCGCTGGAACTGTATCAGCACGAAAGCGGATTGATTCGCGCGGCTGTGCGGATCACAACCGAAGATGGCGAGCGCGGCGTCGAGCGCTACGATTTCTACAACAACCATACCGGCGCGCAAAAGCTTGTCTACGCGTTGTTGCAGTTGCACATCCTGGCGAATGGGGTGGACGCGCCTGTCGAGCACATGTATTGAGCGGCGGGCCAGCGTGATCCAAGCGGAGGGGACTCTCGCCGAGTGCGCGCGCGGTAAGAGAATCTTGTTTCGGAATCGGTTGTGCTCAGTTGGCCCACGCAAGGTCTGGGCGCAGACACCAGGCGCTCTCGTACAGAATGCGTCCAAACACGGCCCGTTTCGGCACGTGTTGGGCGAAGACGACCCGGTAGCCGCAACAAGAGCGCAACCACCACATCTTAACCCGCGAGGTAGTCCAGTACGTGGGGGCGGTGTTCATGGAGCGCAACCAATGAGGATGGGGCCGAGTAATCAGGGCTGCATTCTTCAAAACTGTTTCCTCCGTTTCCGCCGGTGTCGCCGGCGATTGTATCCTGCGGCTAAACTGTTCGGTACTTGTCTCGTTATAGCAAGCCGTGTGCCAAATGCAACCGATGGACACAATCGGCCGCAAAGCATGTGTAAACTGTTCTCGTAGTTATACTTGTGGAGCAAGGGCAGGTTGAGGGTTGGCAAAAGGGGGCTTTATCGGCTGTGTACAAGCTTGTACACGAGGGGCGTGGCAAAGAAAACTGTTTACAAAATTGTGCACGAAGAGGCAAAAGAGAAGGGCGTCTGGACACGTACCCAGACGCCCTAAATAGCTTGCTGATGTCCGGTTTCTTGACCGTCAGTTCGTCTTACGGCCATTCCTCTTGGCGTCAAGAAACCACATGCTGTCGTACTTTAGGCGGCCAAATGCCCCTTTCTTCGGCACGTGGCGGACGTTCGTGACTTTGTAACCCTGAAAGCGCGTAAGCCACCACATTTTGAGCCACGAGGAGGTAACGAGACCGTTCCTCGGCATATTTGGCGTCAATGTTGAGTCACGCTGTCTGCTGCCTGGTGGATTAGGTGTCTCCATGGTGTGAACCTTCCCTTGCCGTATTAGAGCCCTATGTGAATGAGAAATGTGAGGCCGGCTGGGTTGATGGGCGCCAAACCCTAAAAAAT
>PUMX01000099.1 GCA_003552485.1 Candidatus Hydrogenedentota bacterium | reverse complement strand
CGCAGCTTTATCTATAAGGCACAATTTTCGGCGCGGTCACGTGACTCCGCGCTGCGTACATCCTTGTACGTTATGTCTATCTGTGACCTGTCGAGTTTCAATCGGCGTCTCCGTGTTCACCACGTATCCGCGCGGTCGGGCTGCGGGTGCTGACCTCCTACTTCTTCGGGCATCGTATCGCGCGGGATCAGAACAGGCTCCCCTCGAACTGCCGCTGGGCTGGCCGGGCCGGAAGTGTCAATGTGTTCATGTCGGATTCGCCCGGCGTACAGAATCCGGCAGGCAGTTGGGCGCGGAGGTCGTGTTTGACGTACAGGCTCTTCCCCGCCTCCCGTATCATTTCGACCGCCCGGATACCGAACTCGCGCCAGTCCGTGTTCGACCTGCGGTGATTGAGTTTCCCGACCTTGTAGGCATCGACAGCCTCCAGCGAGCGCCGGATCATTTCAAGGGACTGCTCAGGGTCGATCACCGGCTCGATGCTCACCCAGGTTTGGACACCGGCTCGGTGCAACTCGCGGAGCGCCACGACTCGATCTTCTGGCAAGGCCGCCCCGGGTTCGTCGCTCCGGCTGTCGAGCGCATTCGCAAGCGTCAAGGTCGCCCCGACCTTGATGCGGCCATCCGGCCAATCGCAGAACAAGTCGAGGTCGTCCAGGCAGCGTGTGCCGCCTTTCGTGAGCACCGCCACGCTACATGCGGCGTCGCTCAGTACATGGAGCGCCGCCCGTGTGTTGCGGTGCTGGCGCTCGATGGGCGCGTAGGGGTCTGACATGAACGACAGCAGGATTTGCTCGCGGCATGTTTCGGCCTCGCGTTTCAGGCCGATAAGATTACGGGGTTTCCCGGCGTCCCCCCATGCCCCGATGCCCCGGCAATAACAGTAGCCACAGCGATGCTCGCAACCGCGCGTGTATACGTTCAGGGCGAGCGGGCTGTACTCGCGGGCCTTGCCCTTCGGCTCATAGATCAACGGCATCACTTTGCTCCTTACGTTTCAGCCGGATTCCCACGTACCTTGCGTTGCCGTCCGACACGGACTCCGCAATTTCTATCGGTATTATACCATAGTCATAACATTTTGCCAAGCAATAACTTACAGATATTGCCGACAACGCTCTATGCATGCCGCGCGGGACATTCAGCTTACCAAGCCCCAGCGACGCTAGCCCGAGTTTGCCGATAACGCCATAATATGTCGAGCCCACCGTCAAAAAAACCGTCAGTTGATCGGGCGCGTTCGGCAGAAGGGCGAACCAATGCCTCCACGGCGAGCCGTAGGTGTCCACGTCGATCACATCCTGTTGCCATCCGGGCTGGGCGAGGACCTTCTCGGAGTCGATCTTGAGCCGCCCGCGCTTCGGCTTCACGTCCACGCCCCAGTAACTCGCCACCGCGTGCTCTCGGCGCAGAACTTTCCACAGGACGCCTTCCCCCTGGCAGCAGTCGAGCACCGACGGGGGCCTGTCCGAATGGTACTTTTGCAAGAAGTGGCGCCGAATTGCCAGTTTCGCCGCCAGGTCGGAGTTGTCGTTTTTCTTAGCCATCGTTGCAGGTAGTCTCCACTATTGCCGACTCATGGCTGGCGATTCCCTCAATTGCCGCCGCAATATCGCCGTAGGCGACGGTCGGTACACCGATTAGCACCCAGGTCATTGCGGGCGGCGGGCGCACATCGTGCTGAACGATTCGCGTCTCCTCCTCCTTGAGCAGCCCGTCGAGGTCGAGGTCGGCGAGGTCCTCGAGCAGCCCGTCGAGGTTGAGGTCGGCGAGGTCCTCGAGCAGCGACTCGTCGAGGCCGTCCAGTTCCGGCAACAGCTTCTCGAAGTCCCAATCCGCGAACTCGTTACTCCTGTTATCGGCCAGCCGGTACGCCTTCGCCTGCTCAGGCGACAGGCCCGTCGCCACGTGGACCGGCACCGCCGCCAGCCCCAGCTTCACCGCCGCCTTCCAGCGCGTGTGCCCGACGATGATGACCATATTCTCGTCCACGACTATCGGCTGGCGGAACCCGAACTCCCGGATACTCGCCGCCACCGCATCCACAGCGTCGTCGTTCCGGCGCGGATTATGCTCGTAGGGTTTGATTTCGGATATGGGTGTGCTCTCGATTTTCATTTCGCGGGCCTCACCATAAGCAAGCCGGCGACGCCGGCACGGTCTCCGGCGGTTGGTGGTCCGGAGCGACGCCGCCTGGCTTGCCGAGCGGAGCAGGAGATGACCGCCGTGCTCGGCCACCAACAATGTACCACCTCCCACCATACGTGTCAACCGTCAAAACAGCCGTCCCTGCGCCAGTTCCGCCGCTGCGCGTCTACGATGTGCGCGCTCCGCGCCGTATTCGTCAAACGAGACATGTTCCAGCCACCGGAGGCGGTTGTAATATCGGGCCACGCGCCTCAACTCACGCTCCGTCCAGTTGGGCGCGACGTATTCATTCTTTGCCCGCGCGTCAATCGGCTGATACCGCATTGCGTTCGGCCGCAGCCCAAGCCCGCGCACCAATTCCAGCCGGTAGATCGCATCGTCCGGCGTGTCGTTATAACCGAACAGCACATAGACGCCGATGTTCTTCGTGCTGCGCTCTTGGCACAGCCGCACCGCGTCCACTAATGCGGATTCTTCGCTCACGGCGTCGAACGAGAACCGGGCGCGCAGTCGCAATCGCCCCAGGTTGGATGCGGCGTCCGGCGTAAACAGGCGGCAGTCCAGGCCTTGATTGAAATCCACCAGCGGATAACGCTTCAGGGCGTCAACTACCCGCTCTTGATGCGCGGCAGACGCGGCCAGGAAGTTGTTGTCGCATACCACCGGAGCAGGCCGAAAGTTGCGTATCTCGATAAACTCGCTTTCGATTCTCGGGACGATGCAGAACGGGCAGGCGTTCACACAGCCGCGCGTCGTGAACGTGGCAAGGGGGTTGTGAAATAGTATCGGTTCGGCCACGTCGCATTTTTCCTGAACATCGGCGACGCCTTCAAACGCTTCGCGCTGGATGATCGCGGCTGGCCCGCCCACAACCACCCTCCCCTTGTGTTGTTTCGCCCGTTCAACGGCGGCGGCAACGTCCCACGAAAACACGACGGACAGATAGAGCGTGTCCCCGATGTGCCAACTCGCAATACTTTTGCGCCATTTGTTCATCGGGCTATCCGTTCCCGCGTCATCGCTCGCCTCCTCTCAAAACAGCCGTCCCTGCGCCAGTTCCGCCTCGATGCGGCGTTGAGCGATCTCGCAGTACCCCGCGTCAAGCTCGATGCCGACGAAGCGGCGGCCAGCCTTCGCACAGGCCACGCCGGTCGAGCCCGTACCCGCGAACGGGTCGAGCACAAGAGCACCGGTCCGCGTGCTCGCCGTGATAATGTGTTCCATCATCGCCAGCGGTTTTTCGCATGGGTGCTTGCCCGGCCTGTGCGGAACCGTCGGGAACGCCCAAACGTCCGTGTACGGCACGTCCGGCGTGACGCTGAACGGCCGCCGCAAGTCTTCGTACTCGCGCCGCAAGTATTCGCCGCCGTTGCCGTTGAACAAGCTCTGAAGCCAAGCGTAGTTATCGGCGGTAGGGAGCGCCCATTGCGATTGCGCGAACCAGTGGCTTT
>PUMX01000437.1 GCA_003552485.1 Candidatus Hydrogenedentota bacterium | reverse complement strand
GGCCCGGTATATGGGCGCGATAATCCTTCTGATAAGTTGCTGGCGGATTGTTACCGCAATGCGTTGCGCCTGGCCGATGAGCACGGGCTGACGGGTGTGGCGTTTCCCGCCTTATCCACCGGCGCGTTCGGCTATCCCATGGCTGAAGCGGCGCAAGTGGCCATTGACACGATCGCCGAGGAGGCGCCGAATCTGCAGAACGTTAACTGGATTCGATTCGTGCTTTTTGGATCTGATGACCTGCGCATCCACGAGGAGGCCTTGGCGGAGGCGAGGTAACCGCTGCGGACGGCGAGCGAATTGGCGCGGCGCTTCATTTCCCCCTCGGACTGGGCGCAGACTGGAGGCTGACCGGTTCCGGATACGAGTCTAGCTTAGACGGTGGCTTATCAAGTGCGGGCCGATTCCTTTTTTGACTTGAGCAGCGGGTCCTGTTAGCCTATCGCGAGCACTGCGCATGAACGGGGTACTGGGCATGTGAAGCCTGTAGGGCGCTGCGCACAGCCACATGATGTGGTGTGATAATCTCTTGACACTCAATCTGTAGTCAGATATCATACACTTCCAGAGACATTACCTTACCATGGGGTTTCAAGGGGATCTGGGCAACCAGAAAGCGAGTGGAGAACGTCATCCCGTGAAAAAACACAGCATGCTGTTTTGGAATGCGGCCGGGCTTGCCGCGCTGATGGTCGTTGTCGGCTGTGCTCGAACAAGCGATGTTCACCAGTTTGAACCTGTGCCCCAAGAGGAAGTGGGCGCCAAGGATCTCGAGCCGGTTGAGCCGCGGTCGATCAAGGAGTTGTTGGAAGAGGCCGAGATCGCGTTCCGCACGGCGAATGAGGCTCAGGAAGAAGGCGACTACGACGCGGCGTTGCGCCATTACCAGGCGATGCTGGAGTTTCTCATCGAGGCCGATTTGGATCCTGAGGTGTTTTACAATCTGCGCGAGGAGTTCGCGCGGATCATCGAGGACAGCAGTGAACAGGTTTCTATCCTCGAACGGCGGCGTGAACGCAGGCGTGTGGCGGATTGGGATCCCGACGTCGAGCCGCTTAACGATCTTCAGATACCCTTCCCTCTGCCGGAGCGGGTGCTGGCTGAAATCGAGGAGATTCAGGAGCTGTATCCACGCAATTTCCAACGGGGTCTGGACCGAAGCGCACGGTATATGCCGTGGATTCAGGAACAATTCGCCAAGGCGGGCCTTCCCGAGGATTTGGCGTGGCTGGCCATGGTGGAAAGCCAGTTCTGGCCACGGGCCGTATCGCCTGCCGGCGCGAGCGGTATGTGGCAGTTCATGCGGGCGACGGGTGAACGCTATGACCTGCGCATTGACCGGTATGTGGACGAACGATTCAACTGGGAGCGTTCCACGTACGCCGCCATCAACTACTTGACCGACCTCTACCATATGTTCGATGGCGACTGGGCGCTGGCCGTTTCCGGCTATAACATGGGCGAGTACGGCTTGCAGCGGGCCATTGACATGAATGACGGCATGGATGATCTCTGGGAGCTGGTCGAGACGCCGCCCGCTTCCAACCGGATTCGGCTTGAAACCAAGGAGTTCTACCCCAGGCTGCTAGCATCCGTTATCGTGGCGAATAACCCGGAGCGCTATGGCTTCGAGTATAACCCGCAACCCGAACTCAAGTTTGAACGAGTGCCTGTGAATGGCTCGTACTCCCTTGCGGCTCTTGAACGCGCCGCCGGGATGGAAGAAGATGCGTTGAAGAATCTGAACCCTGACCTCGTTCGGGGGGTAACGCCGCCTTCAGGCGAGTTTAAACTCGCCATTCCAGCCGGAAAACAAGAACCATTTATGACTGCCCTCAACGAAGTATCTGAAACTCCGGCGCCGGCGCAACCGGAAGTGGAGTTGGCGTCCGCCAGCGGCTCGAGCGGTGGTTCGGGGTCATCGTCAGGGCGTGGCGGGACCCACACCGTGCAAAGTGGCGAGACGTTGAGCCAGATTGCCCAGCGTTACAACGTAACGACTAGCGAGCTCAAGTCCGCCAATAGCATCAGCTCGGCGCACCGCATTCAATCCGGAACGAAGTTGACGATTCCCGGCGCCGGCACCGTTCAAGCCACGGCCTCCGGCGGAGGTGGCCGGACCTACCGTGTGCGCCGGGGCGACACGTTGTATGACATCGCGCGCAAAGAAAACGTTTCCGTGTCCAACCTTCAACAATGGAACGACATGGGTCGGCGAGCCCGAATCTCCGTGGGCGAGGTGCTCGTGGTTTCGGAGCCGGGGGCGGGCCAGCGCGTGCATGAGGTGCAGCGCGGCGAAACGGCGACGCACATCGCACAGCGTTACGGCGTTGGCGTTGATGATTTGCTCGCCTGGAACGATATGAACCGCAATTCGACGCTGCGCGCAGGACAGGAGCTGGTCATTTCTGGCGGCTCGAGCGGCGGCGGAACACCCACGACGCACACGGTACAGGCGGGCGAAACGGCCTCTGTCATCGCGCAACGCCACGGTGTCCCGCTCGACGATCTGCTCAGTTGGAACAATCTCAGCCGCAGCTCGACCCTTCGGGTTGGTCAAGAGTTGACGCTTCATGGCGTGGGCTCGGGTGGCGGCGGTTCGGAAACGGCGGAACTCACGCACACGGTGCAGGCCGGCGAAACCGCGTCGGTCATCGCGCAGAACTACAGCGTGGGGGTCGATGATCTGCTTCGCTGGAATAACTTGACGCGCAGCTCCACTTTGCAAGTGGGCCAGGAATTGGTCATCCGCATTTCACGGGCCGATGCCGACGATCAGCAGCGCGAGTTGTTGGCGCGCTTGGACGGCGAAGCGCAGGGGAGCAGCGGTGAGCGGATTGTGCATACCGTCACCAGCGGACAGAATCCTACGACTATTGCCCGCCGCTATGGCGTATCCGTTGGCGATCTCTTCGAGTGGAACGGCTGGGAAGAAGGGAATGCGCCAGTCCTTCATGTCGGCAACGAGGTGGTTGTCTACCAAGACTGAGTAATCTGCGCACTTAAGATAATCCTTCTGCCGCGCCCGGCTGCGCCCCTTGTGGCGAGAGCCGGGCGCGGCGTTGTTGTTCGGGCGGAGGCCCCGGGTTGACGGTTTTGGGGAACTTTTACTGCGTTTGGCGGGTTGACTTAGAGCCGGACCGCACCATGGAGCGGACGGCGCTTTTGCGGCGCAGCCAAAGTTTTTGGGCTGTTCAATAAGGAAATCGAATCATGAGCAAGCTGGCGGCGGCGATAATCGCGGCGCTGTCCATTGGCGCCATCGGCGGCGCGGTGGCGGTGCATCAGCATCACGGCGCGGCGTATTCAGAGAGTGAATCGGCTCTGAGTTCGCTCACCGAGAGTTACCAGAAGCTGCAGCGGGAATTGCGTGACGCCGAGACCATGAGTGAGCAGTTGCGTCAACGTAATCTGCGCATGGAAGACCGGTTGCACGATATGCAAACCCGGCTCATGGAAGTACAGGAGCAACTGGCCCAGACCACTGGGGACTGGGAGGCATTGGATCTCGAAGCTTTCGATATAGGGATGACTGATGACCCTGAGGTGGAAGTCGACCGTGAGCGTGGGGGCCGTAGGGATGCGGCTTTGAGCGACGACG
>PUMX01000458.1 GCA_003552485.1 Candidatus Hydrogenedentota bacterium | reverse complement strand
TGACTTCCCCGATTGAGTGAACATGGTATCCTTTCGTCCCGGTTGCAGCCGGGGAACAAAAGTCCAAAACGAAAGGACACCTAATAATGAAGTATGAATCTACTGTCCCGTTTCCGAAAGTCAACCCCCTGTCCGATGTCGATTTCGATGTCAACGACCCGGACGGCTGGTACCTCTATGTCGCGGACTCGCTTGTTCTGACCGGTCTTTCCCGGCGTTCCGGCGAGGCCTACGCCCGCGAGTTCCGGATTCTGGTCCGCACCTTCGACAGGGCCCCTTTCTGCTGAGCGAGGGAGAAGCCCGCCGTTTTATCCTCGAACGCCACAACAAGCTCAATGGCAGTGCGCAACACATTGACGCAGACTTCTGAATAGATCGGCGCAGTCGCTTACACATCGTTTTGGGCTATTTTTCGCAATCTAACACCACAGCGATTCCATAGGAAGTCAGGACCAATTGCCAAGCATATAATACTGTGCGCACGGCACCCTTTTGATTATGAGTGAGAAATAAGAAACGAGTCCCTAGCGATTTCTATGAAGTGGTTCGGTATAGTGGCAATCTGTTCCGTTCCTGCGCCAATTAGAACATCCGCGGAATGGCCTGTTGTCTCTATGCCTAACTCGTACGACCAAATAGGCACTCTCGCATCTGGGGCATATTCTGCCTTTGCCTTGATTATCAACCCACTCGAAATTCCTAGTATCATTCACATATTTAGAAGAAATATTGTACTGACAGAAATCGTAATTGTTGCATCCCCAGAATTCTCTATTCTGGTAAGTCTTAAAAAACAAATATCCGTTTTCGCATGCTGGACACTTTATTTGCAACGTTTCATTTTCTTGCAACTCTTGTACGAACGCGGATTTTCTGTACCCGACAGTTCTTATGTAGAACTTCTTCCTGGCCCGCGTCATTGCAACGTAAAACAGCCTGCGTTCTTCGGCATGTTCGAACGGTTCCGGTTCCGCCAACACCAGTTGAAGCAACGGATCATCCATAACCTGACACGGGAAACCATACCTGCCCGCAACCACTTTCTCGATTATGACTATATCGGCTTCGAGCCCTTTTGAGCGGTGGGCAGTATGGAATGAAACATCCAGATTTCCGTAATTGATTCGCAACTCATTAAAGTTATTTGGTCTGTTGAAATTATATCTTCCGATCAGAAACACAGAAAAAGTGCGGTTCCTCTGTTCCGCAAGCAAGTTCAGCCTTTCAAGAATACAATCCAAGCTCTCCTCTTCTTCTGTCATATCAACGATTTCATGCCCCGGTATCTCTGTGTTGTCTTGTGTTGTCAACTCCTTTTGTAATTGTCTTGGATTGCGCTGGATGAAAGATCCGGAGACTTCAGCTATCTGGTTGTTGAACCTATAAGTCTCATCAAGAATTGTCCTTCTTGTGTAACCAAAGTATTTTTCGAAATCAACGATGATCGATATATCACTTCCCGTAAAACGATATATCGACTGCCAGTCATCGCCGACACAGTAGAGTTTCTGCTCAGGATTCTGATCAAGCAAAGCTTTCGTCAGCTTGTACCGTCCTATGGACATATCCTGGAATTCGTCGATGAGAATGTATTTAAACGGAGGTTGATAGTGCCCCTCTTGGGTCAATTTGGTAGCCCGGCATAACATTTCGCTAAAGTCGATTTTTCCTGTTTCCGCCAGTCCTCCCTCATATTTTTCAAGCACGGGCAGAAAGACTTCAATAAACGCTTCAGCTCTTTTGGGGTCTTCCGAGCGTCTGCAGCGAGTTTTCAGTTCCCCTTCGTCGAAGTTATTGGAACGATGGAGTGAGAGCACTGACGAAAGCAAATTGCTTAGTCGGCTGATATTTTCCTGTTTGTTTTCTACGGCTGCTCGCATCGACTCTTCACTGGGGCGATCATGTAACTCAACACCATGATTTTCAAGTTTATCGCGTAAATTGTCGAGCAACACACTTTCCTGGCGCTCATAGCTGAAGGTCTCAACCAGCACGGTCTCATGTTCACGATGCAGGTTCCTTTTCCATTCCATACTTTTGCGATAGACTTCAGACGCGGATCTACCGTCTCTTCCCGAAAACCATTTCGCGACCCTTCCTTCGCGATCAATCCCGACATGTTCGATGTAGATATTATAGTTTACAAGATAAAAATCCGGCTTGTATTGTCGATGCCTCTCATCTGCGACATTTACAATGTACTCTCTTTCATATTCGTAATTAATACCGTGCAGAAAGAGAAAATTGGCGATAGTCCACTCTTCATGACTTTTCACTCTCTCCCCCTGAAAAGTGTGTAAATCCTGCCAATGTTTTCTCTTTTCCTCGTAATTGGCGAATTCGGTCGGAGGTTTGTATGGAACCAGATAGTAAGCTAAGAATTTGGCGATTTTCCCTTTATAGCGGGAGTCGTTTTCCATTTTCTCTCGAAAAACCCCTTCTAGGTATTGCAAAGATTCCAATTCATCTTCGAATGCCAAGTCGGGTACTTCCCCTTCCGCGTTTCCGATAATTTAAGACCGAAGCTATGGAAAGTATGAACGCAAGCATTTTCGCTTTCGTTTCCCAAACAGGCCGCGATTCTTTCTCGCATTTCCTCCATAGGATTTCGCGCGAAAGCCAATACAAGAATATTCTCTGGCGCGATTCCTCTGCATTTCACTAGATATCCCACTTTCCCCACGATACTGGTCGTTTTCCCCGTTCCCGCTCCGGCAATTACAAGATTGTGATCTTCATCGTGGACAATCGCCTCACTCTGGCTCTGATTCAACGGATAAGTTTCAATTTCATCAAAAAAACGTTTATGGACATCCAATTCTCTTTTTACATAGTTACTATTGTGCTTTTCTACTAGCCGCTCTCCATCTGCGAAGTACTTCTGGAGCGTTCTACAATCACGAACCAAGGACTTTGGCAGCTTCAACTTGTCCAAAGGATAGTAAAGAATGCCCCTCATCTCTTCGTTGCAACTCAGCCACTTTTCGTATTTGCGGCGGTTAAAGTAAGTATCAGAATCATCCAGATGCCCCCAGAACTCATTGACAGCAGCCCTGATCATGTCTTGCTTAGAGATAATCTCATCCTTTAAATCTTTATACTTGTAATAACGTATTGCCGTCCAAACAGCGAAGAATATCGATCCCATGCATGCCAAGAAAATAAAGAAAGCCAACAACTCGTTCATTGCGCGACGCTCCTTGTAAGATGCAACCTACATCCCCCTCGGTTCCCGCCGGAAAACAAAAGAAAACAAAGAAGTGATTCACACTATAGCTACTGAATTTACCGCAGCCGAAACCAAAAGGCAAAACATCAAGTCGAGGCAATGTCCCTTTTCGGTTAGTATTTTTCAACAATTGAAATAATTATACCAAGTTTCTGGAGAAAGTCAATCGGAAAGTATTGGAGGCGGGGAAATACAGTTTTACAAAAGAAAACGAAGGAAACAAACAAAATAAATTCAACTTTACAAGCTTTTTATATTCCCTCGTAATCCCTTGAAACCAGCGGAAGATTTGCAGTCATATATACCTCAAGTCATTTTTGGCGATATATTGTTACAAGACACTAATGACCAAAAGCCTGCATGCGTACGTCCCCTATATCTGTGTATGA
>PUMX01000117.1 GCA_003552485.1 Candidatus Hydrogenedentota bacterium | reverse complement strand
GGGTCCCCCAATACTCCGTGACCGGTGAACCGCAGGTGAACCCGAATCTGATGGGTGCGTCCCGTCTCGAGTTGCAGCGCTACGAAAGTGGCGTGGCTGAACCGTTCGAGTACGGTAACGCGCGTGACGGCCTCGCGGCTCGCCACGCCCGTCACGCTCATCCGCGTGGGGTTCGCTGTGCTTCGGCCCAACGGGGCGTCTATGCGGGCCGTATCTTCGGGGAAATTGCCCTGAACCAAGGCCACATAGCGCCGGTCGAAAGTGTGTTCACTCGCCTGCTGCGACAGCGCCCGGAAAGCCTTGGGCGTCTTCGCCACCACCATGACGCCCGAGGTGTCCTTGTCCAGCCGGTGCACGATGCCAGGCCGCGTAGGGTCGTCGCCGGGTTGTTGAAAATCGGCACAGTGATGGAGCACCGCGTTGACCAGTGTGCCGCGCTCATTGCCGGGCGCGGGGTGGACCACGAGCCCCTGCGGCTTGTTCACCACGAGCACATGCTCGTCTTCGTAACAGACATCAAGCGGAATCGGTTCCGGCTCGAGCGTAGTCTGCGGAGGCGGCGGCAGTTCCGCCCGCACGTAATCGCCCGGGGCGATCAGCCGGCTCGGCCGGCGCGCCGCCTCGCCGTTGACCGTAACCCGCCCCCCTTTGATCAGCTTTTGCACATACGAGCGCGACGCGTCTTCTATCTCGCCGGCGAGGAACACGTCGAGCCGCGATTTCGCGTGCGCCTCGCCGGCTTCGGCCTCATAGACGGCTGGCGACACGGCGGAATCCTGGCGCCAGGGCCTGGTAGGCGGCCTGGTACTCGGCGAACCAGTAGTCATAAGCTTTCACGTTTTCGGGATCGGGGTCACAACGGTCCACGGTGTGGATCGTCGCATCGCAAGCTTCCTCAATGCTTGCGTATGCGCCTGTGGCCACGGTGGCCAGCAACGCCGCGCCGTAGGCCGGTCCCTGGTCCACATTGAGCGTGAACATCGGCGCGTTATTCACGTCGGCCTGAATCTGGCGCCACAATCCGCTGCGCGCGCCGCCACCCGATGCGCGGACCTCGGTGGCGGGCGCCTCCATCTCGCGCAAAATTTCGAAGCAGTCGCGCATAGCAAACGCGGCGCCCTCCATGACGGCCCGCGCCATATGTGCGCGCCGGTGCCGGATAGACAGGCCGATAAACGCGCCCTTGGCGTACGGATCCTTGTGCGGCGTGCGTTCACCGGTGAGGTAGGGCAAGAAAGTAAGGCCTTCGGCGCCAACCGGCGCGGTGGCCGCCGCGGCAGTGATGTATTCGTAGGGATCAGCGCCCGTCTCGGCGGCGACGGCCCGTTCGTTGGCGCACAATGCGTTGCGGAACCATTGCAGCGAGCCGCCCGCGCTCAGCACCACGCCCATCACATGCCATTTCCCCGGCACGCTGTGGCAGAAGGTGTGCACTCGCCCCTCGGGATCGCGCAGCGCCTGCTCGGCGAACGCGAACACGACGCCGCTCGTGCCAACGGTCGCGGAAATCACCCCCGGCTTAACAATGCCGCAGCCAATGCCGCCCGCGGCCTGATCGCCGCCGCCCGCGGCCACGGGAATTCCTTTGGGCAGGCCCGTAGCCTCCGCCATCGAAGCGCTGAGGTGGCCCGTCACGTCCGGTCCTTCGTATGCCGGCGGCATGAAATCAAACGGGATGTCGAGCATACCCATGAGCTCCTGGTGCCAGGTCCGGTTCTTCACATCAAAGAGCAGCGTGCCCGAGGCGTCGGCCACATCGGTCGCGAATTCACCCGTCAACGCGTAGCGAATGTAATCCTTGGGCAGCAAGACTTTCGCCACCCGCTCGTAAACCGCGGGTTCATTCTCGCGCAACCACAGGATCTTTGGCGCCGTAAAGCCCGTCAAAGCCGGATTACACACCATTTCGATGAGCTTATCTTCGCCGACCTGGGCGGTGATGTCGTCACATTGCTTCGCCGTGCGCTGGTCGCACCAGAGAATGGCGGGACGCAGCACTTCGCTATTGGCATCAAGAAAGACGGAGCCATGCATCTGGCCCGTGAGCCCGATGGCGGCCACCTCATTGGCGCGCCCGCCCAGGTCCTGCGCAACACTAGCCAACGCGGCGATTACCGCCCGCTTCCAGTCCAGGGGATCCTGCTCGGCCCAACTGGGCTTGGGCGCGTGGAGCGGGTACTCCTCGAGCGCCGACGCCAAAACGCGCCCCTGTTCGTCCACCGCCAAAACCTTGGAACCGCTTGTTCCAACATCAACGCCTATCACAATAGCCATGAATACTCTCCCCATCTGCTTTCCGGTCTTTCTGTAGCGCGTCCAACCAGTTCGCCGGTATCATGCCAGAGTACCGCCGCGCATGTACATTGCGTTGCGCCCATGAGACCACCCAATCGCTAGGTCATCCGCGCGCCTTCGAAGAGCAGAGGAAACGGTTTCGAATCACCACTTTCTCACCCGCGAATCCGTGTCGGCCAAATGCTGGGCTGTTGCGAGTTCATCCTTCCGGTAAGTGAAGAAATCGCCAGCCAAGATGGCGTGAGAAAGACTCTTGTGGGGACACGCGCTATCTTCACTGGCGATTTAAGGAAGACAGAGTATCGCTGGACCTCGGCGCCCGTTACGTTCCCAAAGCATTGGGGCCTCCGGCCCACACGCGTTGACTCAAACGCTACGACGCCTCATCCATAGCGTTCAGCATATCTACCGCGGCGTCGATCATCGCCTCACCGCCGCCGGGCGCGAGGCGCGAGTTGATGGCCTCGTAATCGCCTTGGCGGAAGCCTTCTTTGGTCGGCACGTAGGCGATGTTCGCGTTCGCCAGTTGAACCACCAGCGTGTGCTCGAAGGGCGAGCGTTCCTTGAGGTCAAGTCCAAGCTCGACAAAAAGCTCGCCGGGCATCGTGACAATGGCGGTATCCGGGCTCAAACGAAAGGCCTGAACCTCGACCGGCAACACCCACGGTTCGCCCGAAGCGGCCGGCGGAATCACATTGCCTAGCCGGTAAACGGCCTCGTCTTCGCGCGCCGAGTGCAGCGAGAGAATCTTCATCGCCCGCCGACGTTGGAGGAACGAGCGTTCAGTTGGGTACAAATCCCGCGACTCATAGTCCTCCGCCCATTCCAGTTCGTCTTCGGTATAGTCCTGCAAAGGCAAGAAGAGCGTGCGCGATTTGGCCGCCAGCGCCGGGGTAATGGGGGTGCGCGTATTCAATCTCTCGCGGATGGCCTCGCCGAGCGCCTCGCCGATCTCGGGGGTGCGCAAGCGGGTATCAGCGCTCACATCGATATGATTGAGATCGCCGGCGGCGCCAAGCCCGAACACGGAAATGAACGCCTCGCCGAACTCCTCGCGCAGGATCTCCTCCACGAAATGCGGATAATCGGCGCTGAATTCGGTTCCGCCTACGGTATCCAAATGGTTCGCGAAGTTCGTAAGCGCGCCATGCGGCATTCCGTTTTCATCACAGAAGAACACGCTAAGCGCTTCCGGGTCAATGGGGCCAACCGGCCGCACGATATTCGGATTGCGTTGGCCGGGATTGAACCGCACAGTCCCGTTCTTCATCAGGAAACGCCGGTTAAACGATACGCTGGACTCCTCGGCGCGCAACACTTCCAG